>DATKUL010000003.1:300000-508213 GCA_035530615.1 Candidatus Paceibacterota bacterium | reverse complement strand
GCCCTATAAGCCGGATCCTGTCTAGGATCACCATCCATCTAGTTCCGCAATTACTCACGGAATCAAGCGACCTACCCGGTAGCTCGAACGAGCAGTTCTCAAGCGCTACCTGTCTGGTCTTGCTCCAAGTGGGGTTTGCCTAGCCACATACGTTGCCGTACATGCTGGTGGTCTCTTACACCGCCGTTTCACCCTTACTCGTTATTGCTAACGAGCGGTTTATTTTCTGTGGCACTGTTCCCGCGGATTGCTCCGGGTGGGTGTTACCCACCACCTTGCTCTGTGGAGTCCGGACTTTCCTCGGCATATTTCTATGACGCGGCGATCCGGGCGACTCTTCTGTGGTGCAAGTCTACGCGACTCTTGGCTAAGTAGTTTCCTCTACGGGCAGTAGGTGCAATTCTGGACTAAAGAGCAAGGAAATCACAGGATAAGTGTGCGGTCAGTACGAATGTAGATAAGCCCGCAAGCGAGGAGATTAAAGCCATAGGGATTCACCAAACGAATTCCACTTCGTAAAGGAAAAGCACCATGAACAACACACTCAGCCAGATTGGAACTCGTAACGCCAAGGGTTCTAGCACAGGTCCAATTGCCAGCCTCATCATCTTTGCCGTGGCAGTATTGGGCATTGCCTGCGGTTCCGCTCTGGCTAGTGCCGCAACATCCGAGGGTCCCACGACTACCCCTAATTCATCGGCTCAAGTTCTCCAAATTTCTGAAGACGCTTTCCACCAAGATTTACCAACGATATCCCCAGATTCGAACTTGCATGCACCACTTGTTGACCCAGATCTGCAGAAAGTGCAACGCTGAAGAACTAGGTGAAAATTAGAATTAAATATCGTTCTCGATCAAACCCTTACGGATAGCTGTGGTCACCGCTTCGGTTCGGGTAGAAACTCCCAGTTTTTGGAAAATCTTATGAATGTGTGCTTCAACAGTTCGGACACTTAGAAATAGTTCGTTGCTAATACTCTTATTGGTAGTCCCAGTGGCTACCATCCTAAGAATTTGAATCTCTCGTTCGCTCAAATTGATAGTAGTGCCAACTGGCGCTCTTAGATCGGTGAGCAACCTACGAGCCACTGTTGGAGAGAGTACTGAACCCCCGTCCATAACGGCGAAGATCGCCTCTTGTAATTCAAGCCCGCTAACCGACTTAAGTAGATAGCCACTAGCACCTGCTTGCAGCGCGTCGTTAACATCATTTATTTCATCGTCGGCCGAGAGAATAATTATTTGAATCTCAGGAAAATCGGCTTTGATTTTGCTAGTCGCCTCTATTCCCCCCATTAAGGGCATTTGGAGATCCATTAGAATCACATGCGGAGTCAATTCACCCGCCAAGCGATGAGCGACAACGCCATCTTGTCCTTCTCCTACCAGCACCACGCGCTCACCTATGGTGTTTATCCGCTCGCAGACGCCGAGCCGAAAAATCGGGTGGTCGTCGATAACGAGAACTCGGATGGGGTGGTTCTGTACGTCCGTCGAATTCATTGATCTCTCCTTGGAAGAAATGAGAAAATACTACCTACACCTCGACTTCAAAGTAGCATGAACCACTCCCCGTGCATCACCCCTTAGTAGTCAATTTCCTAAAGGGCAGATGCTCCAAATCCCTTATCCCAGATCAGCGTCTCAATGTCGCTAACCACTGCCCAATCTCCTTAAGGGTCAACACCTGCGCATCAGGGACCGCAACCAATGCGGCCAGCGGCATCCCCTGTGCAACCGCATCATCTGGCGATTGCACCAATACAGTCCCACCATGGCGGTGGATTGCTGCCAGCCCACGCGCGCCATCTCGCCTCATGCCAGTCAACACTATGCCAGTCACATGTGCGCCATAAGCTTCCGCAGCGCTTTCAAAGAGAATGTCGATTGAGGGGCGGGCGTAATCTTCAGGCTCATCCAGAGAGTAGGCGAAATGATCACCTTCCACCAACAGGTGGTAATTCGGCGGGGCCATGTATACGTGACCAGCCAGAATGAGTTCCTTGTCCAATGGAAAGGCAACTGGTAAAACGCAATCTGCATCAAGAAGAGGAATCAAGTCCCCACTCTCCTCCTTATCGCGGTGCAGAACAATAATAAGCGCGGCGGGGAAATCTGCCGGCAACGCCGGCAACAACACATGCAATGCATCGAGGGCGCCCAACGACGCGCCTAGCACCACTAAATGGAGCGGCATCATTTCACTCTCTGGTAGATCTTCTCACGGCGATCGAGAGTGCGATAACTTAATTCGTTGGGTGTGAGTCGCAGACTTTCCTGTCTGCCTAATACCAAGAAACCATCTTCTACCAGGCTCTCATAGAGCAGGCGATGTACACGTTCCTGCAAACGCGTATTGAAGTAGATCAGCACATTGCGGCAGACGATCAGGTGAAACTCGTTGAAGGACGCGTCTGTTACCAAATTGTGCTGTGCCCAGACAATGTTCTTTGATAGATCTTTTCGCAAGACAACATGACCATGACCTGCGTGGTAGTACTCGGAAAACTCCGCCTTGCCTCCGGCGGAATGATAATCCTCGGTATATTCCTTCATTTTTCCCAGCGGATAAATGCCCTCCTTGGCGGTATCAAGGGCTGTCTGATCAAGGTCGGTAGCATAAATTCGTGATCGATCGAGCAACCCCTCTTCGTGTAGCAAAATGGCCATGGAGTACACCTCTTCGCCGCTGGCACAACCAGCATGCCATATTCGAAGCGAAGGCCGATCTTTCAGCAGTGGTACGACCACCTTGCGAAAGGCTAAGTAAAATCCAGGATCGCGAAACATCGAGGTAACACTCACCACTAATTGATCCAGAAAACGTTGCATGCAGGCAGGGTCGCGCAATACTTGCTCCTGCAAAGCAGATATCGATGACAACCTTTCCAACTCGACAATGCGCCGGATACGCCGCTTCAAAGATGCAGGAGCATAGTCGCGGAAGTCATAACCCCAACGCTGATAAATCGCTTCAACTAGCGCCAGGACTTCAATGTCCTCTATTTCGATAGCCACACCTGCATCAGTGAGGAGAGTTGCTCGATGTTAACTGGTTTGCTCAGGTAATCCGAGGCACCAGCTTCAAGACATTTTTCACGGTCCCCAACCATGGCCTTGGCCGTCAGCGCGATGATCGGCAACTTCTTAAATTTCGCCAACTTTCGGATCTCACGCATGGTTTCATACCCGTCCATCTCCGGCATCATGATGTCCATCAACACCAGATCAATGTCAGGTGTCTTCCTTAATAAATCAATAGCGATAACTCCATTCTCCGCAGAGGACACAATTACGCCCTTGGACTCCAATGCAGCGGTGAGTGCGAAAATATTGCGCACATCATCATCCACGATCAGCACCTTTTTCCCGCCGAGATTGTTCGCTGCTTGATGTAGTTGTTGGAGCAACTTACGCTTCTCTTCTGGCAAGTGCGAAACCACCCGGTGCAAGAACAACGCGGTCTGGTCAAGCAAACGGTCGAGGGAATCGGCGCTTCTCACTACGCTAGCTGTACCAAGCTTTTCAATCTCGCCCCGCTCCGAATCGGTAATTGACGCACCACTAAACACCACGACAGGTATCTCTTCTAACGATTTATTCTTTCGCATAGCGGTGATGAAGTCAGCCACGCTCATATCCGTCATTTTCGTAGCGACCGCCACACAGTCAAAAGATCTCTTGCCCATCTCAATCAACCCCAACTTGCCGCTACGGGCATGATGGACTGTGATGTCGCCGTTGCCGAGTTGCTCGGTAATCTGCTCATCCTCAACCTTGTCACCGGCAACCAACAAAAGGTTTTTCATGGGCCGATCCAGGAAGGTGCGCGTGGCCTCTATCGCCTTAGCAAGCTGAACGTGGCTCACTGGTTTAGTGAGATACTTAAAAGCCCCTTGCGAGAGAGCGCGCAATGGATAATCTTCAACGGTGATGACGTCTACAGGAATATGGCGCAAGTCGGAATCGCGCTTGAGTATGTCCAAAATCGTCCACCCGTCTATATCTGGGATGTGGATGTCGAGGGTAATGGCGTCAGGTTTGTACTTGCGCACCAGTTCCAACGCCTGCGATCCGCGCATTGCGACAATGCCTTTGAAGCCCTTCTCGCGTGCCAGATCAAGAATGATTTTGGCGAACGTCGGATCATCCTCGATGATCAACAGGACTCGATCGCCTTCGATAAGGTCACGATCATCGGCGATGGCTGAGTCGTGAATCGCACTTGATGCTTCATGGGTACTGCTTGTGCCACCTGAATCAAAATCAAAATTTTGTGTGCTATGTGTTCTGCGCTCTTCCTTAGGAATTGCTTCGAGAACTCCACCTTTGGATCCGTTCAGTGGCAGATAAAGCGCAAATACACTCCCCTGTTTGGAAGTACTCCGCACCAGTGCCAGCTCACCTCCCAATAAGCGAGCAAGTTCGCGACTGATCGATAATCCCAGGCCGGTACCGCCATATTTACGGGCGGTTGTCCCGTCACCTTGCTGGAACGCTTCAAAGATTATGCGCTGCTTGGCGGCCGATATACCGATGCCCGTGTCTTCAACGGTGAAGGCTAAGACTTCGGCTGCCTTGTTAAGACTCTCGTTCTCCGCGCTCCAACCAGAGAGAACACGATCCACGCGGACTGATACTTTCCCCTTCTCGGTAAATTTGAAAGCGTTGGAGAGCAAGTTCTTCATCACTTGCAGCAGTCGCATCTCGTCGGTGACTATTACTGAAGGCAATTCACTGGCAAAAGTTATCTCAAAGTCAAGCCTCCGATTTTTTGCTACGTGGCTGAATGTATTCTCTAGTTGATCTTGTATCGTGGTAAACGGTACCGACGCGTTCTCTACCGATACCACGCCTGATTCAATCTTGGACAGGTCGAGAATCTCATTGATCAGAGAAAGTAGATCATTGCCAGAAACATGAATTAACTTTGCGAATTCCACCTCCTTCGCATCGAGATGACTTTTCGGGTTTGCGGCAAGATGTTCGGCAAGAATTAGTAAACTGTTTAGTGGCGTGCGAAGCTCATGCGACATATTGGAAAGAAACTCGGATTTATACTTTGACGTGAGTGCCAGTTGCGTTGCTTTTTCTTCTACCGCAGTCTTTGCCTGCTCGACCTCGAGATTCTTTAATTCAACTTCAAGTTTCTGCTCTTCCAGCAACCGTGCCTTGTCTTCCAACTCATCGTTTGCCTGACGCAGCTCTTCTTGCTGGCTTTGTAGCGCACTAGTAAGGGACTGTGACTGCTTGAGCAATTCATCGGTACGCATATCAGCTTCGATAATGTTGAGCACGATACCAATAGATTCAGTTAGTCGATCCAGGAATGTCTGATGGGTAAGAGAAAACTCCTTAAAAGAAGCCAATTCAATAACGGCCTTTACCTTGCCCTCAAAAATGACGGGGAGAATTAGGATGCTAAGCGGTTTGGCCCGACCCAACCCTGAAGTAATCTCCACGTAATCGCCAGGCACATCGGTAATGAAAATACGCCGTTTCTCATAGGCGCATTGCCCCACTAGCCCCTCTCCCATCTTCCACTCTTTGTCAAGGTCTTTGCTTTCTTTGTAAGCATAAGTGGCGAGCAACTTTAAACAAGCTTCGATACTCTCGCTTTCTTCCATAATGTAGAAGGCGCCATACTGGGCCTCGACCAGCGGCGCGAGATCGGAGAGCACTGCTTTAGAAACGGTGACGTAGTCACGTTGGCCTTGCAGAATGCTATTGAATTTGGCCAGATTAGTTTTGAGCCAATCTTGTTCCGAGTTTTTCTCAGTGGTTTCGCGCAGATTACGAATCATTTCGTTGACGTTGTCCTTGAGTTCGGCCACTTCGCCCTTGGCCGTAACAACTACCGAGCGAGTGAGATCACCTTTAGTCACGGCAGTAGAGACATCAGCTATAGCGCGCACCTGGTCAGTCAAGTTGGTTGCCATCGAGTTGACGTTATCGGTTAGGTCCTTCCATGTGCCTGCCACACCCGGCACGTTGGCCTGGCCGCCGAGCTTGCCGTCCATGCCCACTTCGCGCGCCACTTGGGTGACCTGGTCAGCGAAGAGCGCCAAGGTCTCGGTCATGTTATTGATAGTGCCAGCCAGATCGGCGATCTCGCCTTTGACATCGACTGTGACCTTTTTACTGAGGTCGCCGTTGGCCACCGCCGTAACTACCTGGGCGATACCGCGCACCTGGTCAGTCAAGTTGGTTGCCATCGAGTTGACGTTATCGGTTAGGTCCTTCCATGTGCCTGCCACACCCGGCACGTTGGCCTGGCCGCCGAGCTTGCCTTCCATGCCCACTTCGCGCGCCACTTGGGATATTTCAGAGGTCAAGGTAGATAACACGTCCAACATGTCATTCATCATCTCAGTCCATGCAAAAAACTGACCCTCTTTTTTCTTGCCGTTGATTTCAGTCGACACCCTGCGATTCAACTCACCACGGGACACAGCGCTAATAATTTCCACCATTTCATTCAATGGCTCATTTAGTTTCTCGAGCATCTGATTGAGAGCTACAACTAAGTTGGCCACTGCTGGTGGCAATTCATCGGTAGAAATCTTCGAATCGATAAGGCCTCTTTCGCCGACCTCCTTGAATACCTTCATGAAACTATCCAAAATCTTAGATCTGGAACTGATTAATTCGTTAACCGTCTGGGCGATCTCACCAAGCACTCCCGTCTGGTCAGTGGGCATGCGAACGGAATAATCACCAGATAAAAAGAGTTTTAAAACCGAGAACAACTTCTCAAGGTCCCGATCACCCTTTGGTTCAGTCGATTTCTTCGACATTGCCGTGCCTACCGCTCAAAATTGCGCAGAGATGGAAAATTGCGGCGATGTTCTGCCACGACGCTAGGTGGCCGACATCACGTCTTACATGGTAACAGTGACACATTTCTGGTCAAGAGCTCGAGGAGACCCATACTGTGCTCGTTTTTAGATGGGCGCTCCTTGAGGAGCACTTCTACGCGACCCTAGGCGCGTGACGTAAAACCGCTGGAGTCATGATTGCTAGCACGGCAATCGAAAGCAGTCCTCCCACAAATAGAACCTCACGCACTCCGAAGACTCCAATCATGACGCCAGCAAGACCCATCGCAGTTATCAGTCCCACATTGATCACTCCAGACACTCCAGCCAATATGCGACCCTGGATTGCGGGATCAGATCGGTTGATGAATATCCCTACCGCATATGCGTTAATAATGGAGTTTCCGATTCCTGCAAGTAGAGAGAAGGCAAGTACTACACCCCAGTGCCAAGCCAGGGCAATCCCAAGGACGGCGACGGAGAGCAATGTCAACCCAAGAATAACTATCTGCACGTGCTTAGTTTCGGGAATCTTGGCAGAAGCCGATCCGGTTGAGCCAAGAAGTGCACCCAGAGCAAATGCAGTTCCTACCAAACCGTAAATAAAATAACTAGCACCAAGTTCTTCGGTTACAAGGAATACTTCTCCAACGTTTACAACGCCGAGTGCCAAGATAAATATCGTAAGAAGAATTAAAAGAGCACGCAATAAGGGTTCGCGAAAGAGAAAGTTAATTCCTTCCATTGCTCCGTTCTTTTGACCGGTTACCTCGACTGCCCTAATTCGATTTACTCTCAATGCAACCGGCATCGTGGCTATAAACAAGAAGGTGATGGCGTCAATGACAAAAGGCCAATAGAAACCACTTGTCGAAACCAATAGACCCGCTAGCGCGGGGGCAAGTAATCCTGCCAGAGCAAAAATCGACTGCGAGAATCCCAATGCGCGCGGAAGGTCATCTTTAGTACATAGGGTAGGCAATAAAGCACCCCATGCAGGATTTGCAACTGAACCGCAGGTATTGGCCAGAAATAGCGTTGCAAAAACAACCCAGTGTGGCCCATCAATCGTCAAACTGAATATCAGCCCTGCTTGGATTAGCGAAGAAGTAAGCACCACTTCTCTGGTTGAGTACTTATCCGCAATTAGCCCTGCCCACGGAGCGAAGAGAATCAATGGCAGCATGCCCAAAATGAGAAGCACCGAGACTGTGCTGGCACCCGAATCCTTCTCTCGAAGAATCAGCGCGAAAACAGTAAGCTCGCTACCTAAAAAAGAGATCGCCCTGGCGAAAGAAATCGCGCGAATCTTCCGCCAATTTGTGACGGAAACTTCGTGAGCGGTGATCACGTTAACGCGATTTTGCGTTCGGATCCTCATCCTGGACGCTGCGGCGACGCGCGACCTCCCTGACGTGTGAAGAGCGAAGAATAATAAGGATAATCATTGTTAGCCCTACACCCACGATCTGGAATCCAAGACCAACAGAGACACCCATCGCTGCGGTTGCGAAAATCGTTGCAGCTGTCGTAACACCTTGGATTCCCCCGCGCTTATCCGTAAATATGAGACCCGCGCCGAGAAAACCAATACCCGTAATAATCGCGTGCAGTGCGCGTGTTGGATCTCCATAGCGAGCATTGGCATCGAGAACTTCGCCGATAGAAACGACAATTGCCGCAGCCGTGCCTACAAGTGCCATCGTCCGTGGACCGGCAGACTTACCCGCTCGGTCACGCTCCCACCCAATGATCGAACCCAAAATGGCCGCAATTGTCCCGTCAATGATTATCGAAAACTGCTGCCAAATATCAATGGAATGAAGATTTATCATCGGGTCATCGTACTTTCCACTATCCAAATAAGCCAGGGTTTTTCGCGTAATATCAAGGTCATGACTAGCCCAGCACTTCCACACGACCCCAATTGGGTGCGGGCAAATACTCTTTTCACTTCAAAGAAGGAATCTGCAGATGTAGCACTCATTGGCGTTCCGGCTTGCGAAGAATCTCTCTCGCCTACATCAGCGCACCAGACTCCTGATGCAATCCGAAACGCGCTAGCGCGATACTCAACATACTCTCATTCCCACAATGTGGATCTGCGTGAGATCGAAACTCGTGATCTTGGAAATGTGATCTCTCCGGAATTTACAGAAGGAGAACAACGAGTAGCAGCTGCCGTCAAAGATGTGCTTCGCGTCAATAAATTGCTTATCGCACTAGGCGGAGATAATTCCATTACTTATTCAGTTGCTGCTGGAATATGGCCGGACTTGACTCAGTGTGGCCTAATCACACTTGATGCACACCATGATTTGCGCGACGGTCGATCAAGCGGCTCACCCGTCTGGCGACTCATTCAAGCCGGCATGCAAGGAAGCAACATTGTCCAAATTGGCATCAGTGATTTTGCAAATAGCAAAGATTACGCAGCAAGAGCAAAGGATCATGGGATCCACATCTTTTCTCGGGAGTCACTGCGTAAGCGACCCATCGCAGACGTGATGCTGGAAGCCCTTGAAATCGCCGGAGGATCTAGGAGAGAAATATACGTAGATATCGATGTCGATGTCTGCGATCGATCCGTCGCTCCGGCCTGTCCTGCTTCAGTGCCTGGTGGCATAAGTGCGGATGAACTTCGCCAAGCAGCATTCCTGGCTGGTGCCAATTCTTCAGTGCGCGCGATGGATATTACAGAGATTGATGCGGCCTCTGATGCTCCGGATCAACGAACAGTCCGACTCGGTGCACTCCTAGTACTCGAAGCCGCTTGTGGAGTTGCCAAGCGTTAAAGCAACTCTCTTACGACCTCTCTTGCCGCAGATTGAACTTTTCCACTCTGTACCAGTGAAACTGCGGCTTCAAGTTCTGGCGAGAGCCAACGATCTGGACCAGATCCCGGCACCACTTGTCGCAAAGTCTTTATAACCGATGATGTGGCTGGCGAGGGAGTCAATCCTTCGCGTAATTCAATGGCGCGAGCGGCAGTGACAAGTTCGATTGCAAGTATGCGAGAAAGATTCTCGATTACTTTGCGCAATTTGCGGGCCGCACTCCATCCCATTGAAACGTGATCCTCTTGCATCGCCGAACTTGGAATTGAATCCACGCTGGCAGGGGAAGCAAGTCGCTTGTTCTCGCTCACCAAGCCTGCCTGGGTGTACTGGGCAATCATCAGACCCGAATCCACGCCGGGGTCGTAGGCAAGAAATGGTGGCAAACCCACCGAACGATGCTGATCCAACATTCGATCAGTACGCCGTTCGGCCATCGATCCGAGATCTGCTGCCGCAATTGCCAGAAAATCGAGCACATAACCAACGGGGGCTCCGTGGAAGTTGCCATTTGACTCTACTCGTCCATCAGGAAGGACAACTGGATTATCTATCGAACTGCGCAATTCACGGTGAGCGATTGTTGACGCATAATCGACGGTATCCCTTACCGCTCCATTGACTTGCGGTGCGCAACGCAGAGAGTAAGCATCTTGCACGCGGGAATCATGCTCAAGATGGGATGCAACAATCCCTGAATTCTGTAGGAGTGCGTACATATTTGCCGCGCTCGTTATCTGCCCAATTTGTGGACGAAGTGGCGCGTGTAGATCAGGTGCAAAGACTCGATCGGTTCCGAGCAAGCCCTCGACGCTCATTGCAGCAGTGATATCTGCGACCGTGCAGAGTTGGGCAAGGTCTGCACACGCCATAATCAACATCCCGAGCATTCCATCGGTGCCATTGATGAGAGCCAGACCCTCTTTCGCTTGAAGTTCAATCGACTTTAAACCCGCCGCATTCATTGCGTCCAAAGATGGCATTTCATTTCCGTCGCCATCGTGGACAAGGCCTTCGCCCATCATCGAAAGTGCACAGTGAGCAAGTGGTGCTAAATCGCCGCTGCAGCCGAGAGAACCAAATTCTGGGACCAATGGCGTAATGCCAGAGTTAAGAAAATCAACATATGCCTGGGCTACTTCTACCCGCACCCCCGTGCGACCAGATGCCATGGTTCGCAACCTCAAAAACATCAATGCTCGTACAACTTCACGTTCGACCGCGGGGCCTACTCCAGCAGCATGCGATCGGATCAGTGATTTTTGAAGTTGAGTTCGATCCTCAACATCAATATGGCGATTTGCCAGGGCACCAAAGCCGGTAGAGACTCCGTAGACAGGAACCCCACCTGCTGCGTACGCATCAATATATTTTCGTGTTTCACTAATCGCTTCAATCGCCTTAGAGGCAAGGACGACTTGTGCACCATGGCGCGCAACCGCGATTACATCCTCAAATGTGACCCCACTAGTACCGAGAGTTATCACGCTATTTGAGTTATTTGATCCGTTTACCATGACGCCATACCTCATCTACTAACGGAACTCCTGGGCGGTACGCCAGGTGTATGTAAGAAGTAGTGCTCAGTATTGAAAAATCGGCACTTGCGCCAACTCCTAGGTGGCCGACGTCTTCGCGCCGAAGTGCCATCGCACCGCCCTTTGTCGCCGACCAAATTGCCTGCTCTGGAGAGAAGTGCAGATCACGCACCGCAACTGCAATAACAAATGGAATATTGGTGGTGTACGAACTTCCTGGATTGCAATCGGAGGCCAGAGCAACATTGACGCCGGCTTCAAAGAGTCTGCGCGCATCAGAGTAAGTAGACCGGGTTGAAAACTCCGCTGCGGGTAATAGAGTTGCCAGAGTTTCAGAATCAGCGAGTAAAGAAATGTCATCATCCGAGAGGTGACTGACATGGTCTACCGATGCTGCGCCAAGTTCAACGCCGATCTGTACGCCCTCGCCAGGTTCGAGTTGATTGGCGTGCAGCCGGGGAAGAAGGCCGTGCGCAATCCCTGCTCTCAGAATCCTTCTTGTCTGTTCGGCCGTGAAGGCGCCTTTATCGCAGAATACGTCAATCCACTTTGCATTTGGTCGGGCAGCATCCAGCATCGGACCACATACAAGATCGACATACTCTTCAGGACTCTCTCGATATTCCAGCGGGACGATGTGAGCTCCTAAGAATGTGGTTTCGTCGGTGAGTTGCTTGGCGACTACCAGCGAACGAGCTTCGTCATCAACGGTCAAGCCGTATCCAGACTTACATTCAATTGTTGTTGTGCCCGATGCATTTGCCTCGGCAATCAGACGACGACCGCTCTGTAGCAACTGCCCATTCGATGCTTTCCGCGTGAGTTCAACCGTGTAATTAATTCCGCCGGCCGTGTAAGGCTCCCCTTGCATCCGGGCACGAAACTCATCACTTCGATCTCCCGCAAAAATGAGATGGGTATGGCTATCAACAAATCCCGGAATAATGCATCTTCCTTGCGCGTCAATGCGGTTGGGAATTTCACTTCGCGGAGCAGCGGAAGACTCTCCAATCCAAGAAATTGCGCCCTCTTCCATAAGGAAAGCCGCGTCTTGAATTAGTCCCAGAGGACTGCCGTCCATCGATAAGTCGTTGGTGACGAGTAATCCGATGTTATCTACCAGGGTTCGAGTCATGGTTACTCCACATCCAGCATCGGAACATGAACATGTTTCTGACGTGCGGCACTAGTTGCTTCGTCATATCCCGCATCCACATGGCGGATAACGCCCATGCCAGGATCGTTTGTCAGCACTCTGGCGAGTTTCTGACCTGCCAACTTCGTGCCATCGGCGACGCAGACTTGGCCCGCATGAATTGAACGACCGATTCCAACGCCGCCACCATGATGGATTGAGACCCACGATGCACCGGATGCAACATTGATCATGGCATTGAGAAGCGGCCAATCTGCTATCGCATCGGATCCATCTTTCATTGCTTCAGTCTCTCGATAGGGGGATGCCACAGAGCCACAGTCCAAGTGATCGCGCCCAATTACAATCGGTGCAGACACTTCTCCGCTGGCGACGAGATCATTAAAGGCAATACCCGCTTTATCTCTCTCACCATATCCGAGCCAACAGATTCTGGCAGGAAGGCCTTGAAAGGCGACTTTCTCCTGCGCCAATGTGATCCAGCGATGAAGTCCTTCATTTTCCGGAAAGAGATCAAGAACAGCCTTATCGGTGCGATAAATATCTTTTGGATCTCCCGAAAGAGCTACCCAACGGAAAGGTCCTTTGCCTTCGCAGAAAAGTGGGCGGATATAGGCGGGAACAAAACCCGGAAATGCAAACGCACGGCCGAAGACACCCTGGCGCGCTTCATCACGGATGGAATTGCCATAATCGAAAACCTCCGCACCTTTATCTAAAAATCCGACCATTGCTTCGACGTGTTTTGCCATGGATGCGCGAGCGCGAAGAGTGAAATCTTCCGGATCATCCATGGCCAATTGCGCCGCATCGTGGAATTCAACGCCAATCGGAACATAGGCAAGCGGATCGTGAGCTGAAGTCTGATCAGTGACAATATCGATTGGGACATCCATGGACAGGAGTTGTGGAAGAACCACCGCGGCATTTCCCACAAGACCAACCGAAAGTGGCTTGCCTGCCGATTTCGCCTTCAATACCCGATCAATTGCGTCATTAAGATCATGTGCAATCTCGTCCAAATAACGAGTTTCGATTCGCTTCTCCAGTCGAGTCCTATCAATATCTACTATTAAACAGACACCGCCGTTCATCGTGACGGCAAGTGGTTGGGCGCCTCCCATTCCACCACAGCCCGCAGTCAGAGTAAGCGTGCCTTGCAGCATCCCGTTGTATCGCTTCCGTGCGATGGCGGCGAATGTTTCATATGTTCCTTGCAAGATCCCCTGAGTCCCGATGTAAATCCAAGAACCAGCAGTCATCTGTCCGTACATCGTGAGGCCGAGTTGTTCGAGGCGACGAAATTCAGGCCAGGTCGCCCAATCTCCGACAAGATTTGAGTTCGCAATCAATACCCGCGGCGCCCATTCATGCGTTTGAAAAACGCCGACTGGTTTGCCTGATTGCACAAGGAGCGTTTCGTCATCTTTGAGTTTCGTAAGGGTTCGCACGATCGCATCAAAAGATGGCCAGTCCCGCGCAGCCTTACCTGTGCCACCGTATACAACAAGTTTCTCTGGATGTTCGGCTACTGCAGGGTCAAGGTTGTTGTGAAGCATGCGAAGCGCGGCTTCTTGACCCCAACCAAGGGCGCTCATTTTTGAACCTGTAGCCGCCTGAAGAATTCTTGCGCCTGACTGACTCTGCGTCATGCCTAGACAATAGCGCGGCTTAGCGGAGATGTCCGCGTTCGTTTGCAGATCTCATGGCGCGTAATCCGTCACTTGGCCAGATTGAAATTGTCGAGATCGAGCAAGGCGCAACATCAATGTGGAAAATACTCTCGGCAGAACCGCCGATCGCCAGTCTTATAGCCTGCTTAATCACTCCATTGTGGCTGACAACAACAATTCGCTTGCCAGGGTATTTGGCAGCGAGTTTGTCAATCGCCTCGTCAACTCTCCACCCTAGTTCGTCGTACGACTCTCCCTCAGGAGGCACATATGCGGATGATGCGAGCCAGGCTTGGTATTCGGCCGGATAAGTACTGGCCACTTCATCAATGGACATTCCATCCCAGATTCCGAAACCGCACTCATACCAAGCCTCATCAAAAATAATTGGCAATTTCACCTTTGATGCAATTACTTCGGCAGTCTCCTTGGTCCGCTGCAGAGGAGAGGCAACTAAGATTTCGGGCTTTAGTTTTTCAATTTCATTTGCTAACGCTTGAGCCTGAGCCTGCCCCTCTGGAGTTAGAGGTGGATTTAATTTGCCACTGCCCGAGAACTTACGATCTGGTGTCAGGATTGTCTCGCCGTGACGGACAAAATAAATCATTGTTGGAATTTCGGGCATGCGAAGACGCTCAGTTAAGAAATTGACTTGTTGGGTTTTCTTTCCCCCGCGCTCATCGAGTGCGCGGTTGGCAAGGCGATCAGCGTGAGCATTCTCTTCACGCGGAATCCAAGTGTATGAAACAAGCGTTGGAGAATGCACTGTTCGCGCTTCCATAGCAAGGGCGCGCATATCGGCGTGCTTTATCTGCCATCTACCTGACATCTGTTCAACAACTAATTTGCTGTCCATGCGGACGTCAATGGTCGCTTCAGGATCAAGCAAATGAATTGCGGTAAGACCTGCGACCAATCCGCTGTATTCCGCCACGTTATTGGTGGCAATTCCAATGAAGTCATAAAGCTCTTGGAGGACAATATGACCTTCGTGTATTACTGCGCCGTACCCCGCCGGCCCCGGATTTCCACGCGAACCGCCATCTGCGGTCATGACAAAATGGCGTGCCATTAATTCGCTCCCCTCACCAAAATACAGCGGCACTCTTCGCAACGGACAACCTCGTCCGATGCCAGAGTTTTCAATCTTCCGATTTCAACACTATTGATGGCCAGATGGCAACCATCGCATCGTCCTTCACGTAGGGCAGCCGCACCTGTTCCGGTACTACTTCGAATCTTTTCATAAAGCTCGAGAAGCGCCACATCCACGGTCGCTGCTGTGGCGTTTCGTTCCGAAATTGTGGATGCGATTTCATCTTCGATGGAAGACGAGGCTGAATTCTTTCTTACGGTAATTTCATCGTTTGAAGTTTTAAGACTTTCCTCTTCGCCCTGCAATTCTTCTAAACGCGACTTAATCGAATCAATACGGAGCATCACTTCCAATTCGACTTCTTCCAATTCAGAACGACGAGCGCTTAGTGTCTCAATCTCATGCTGCAATTTCTCTAGTTCCTTGGGCGCGGCACTTCCTTCTGCAAGGCGCTTCTCGTCTCGTTCGAGCCTGACCACCACTTGCTCTACGTCCGCTTCTGCACGCGATAACTCGCGTTTTATGTCGCTGATCTGTGTCTGCGCCGCGATTTCGAGATCACGCACGACGGCTAAACGCTGGGTACATGCCAACAACTCAGCTATTTCGGGGAGCGAAGCGAGTTTGTTACGAAGCGTTGCAACCTGAAAATCCATGCGCTGAATATCAAGTATCTGCAGTTGATCACTTGGGGAGGCTTTCATCAATCTCCTACCCTCCACTGTTTTTCTGGTGGGCGCTGAGGGTTTCGAACCCCCGACATCCTCGGTGTAAACGAGGCGCTCTACCACTGAGCTAAGCACCCTGACGGTCAGCAGATTCTACTGGATTAGTACCAGTTGACCGAATTGTCGACCGAAGTCACTAGTTAAAGGGCTGCAATCGCCGTTTTGTAGTCCAGAGCGCTCCTGGCGTCACCCATAACGTTGACTACCTGCCAGCGAAGAATGCCTCTCTTATCGATAATAAATGTTCCTCTGATGGCACATCCGCGAGCCTCGTTAAATACTCCGTAGGCCTTGGATACTTCACCGTGCGGCCAGAAGTCACTCAAAACTGGGAATTTGTATCCCTGCGCCTGCGCGAAGGATCTCTGCGAAAATATTGAGTCGCACGAGATTGCCAGCAATTGCACATCATCATTTTGGAATGCATTCAAGTCGTCACGAATTTCACAGAGTTCACCAGTGCACTTTCCGGTAAACGAGAATGGATAAAAGAGCAGAACCACATTCTTCTTATCCCGAAATGAAGTCAGTGATACTTTAGCTCCATGCTGGTCGGATAAATCAAAATCCGGCGCCAGAGTTCCAATGGCAAGGCTTCCAATGCTTTGGGACATATAGAGAACTTATCGCTTAGCGGCCTTTCGTGCCACCAATCGTGTCGCGGACCAATCCGGTGCAACCGAAAATGAAGATGTCTGACTTAGCCCCGCAGTCGGTGCTGCATCTTGAATATCACTTGGTTCAACATGATTAGGTCTACCAACTTTCGGAGTGATAACCCAGATCGGACCGCCATCAGTTAGGTATGCAAGGGCATCGACCAATTCGTCTACCAGATCGCTTCCGTCATCTCGCCACCAGAGCAGGACGGCATCGACCACCTCTTGCACATGACCACTAATGAATTGATTGCCCGTGAATTTAATAATGTCCTGGCGAAGCGTTTCATCACAGTCATCGCCATAACCCGATTCCAGAATAAGAAAACCTGGCTCAAATCCCAATCTTTCTGCCATTGTCCCCGAGGGGGTATTCACCAACGCCGTCCCTTCTCACATCTTCACGAAAGCGCAGAAAATCTGCGCTTTGGCAATTTTGGCCCCGCTGGCCAAGGGATAAGTCCACCCAAGAGTTGGCCTCTGCGCAAGACCATTTAACGGTTATTTCGCCATTTTTTCGCGCAGAAATCTCCCCTTTGCCGGCAATCGTCTGGCATTTTGGCCCCGATGTGACGGGAGGCACCTAAAGAGGGAAAGATAGGGGCATGAGCGAAATATTTAATACGCCCGATCAGGTCATCGACCAACTTGTTGATACCGATCCCCAGGAAACCGCCGAATGGCACGCCTCCTTCGACTCCGCTCTTGAACATGCCGGCCCCGTCCGAGCCCGCTACCTCATGCTGAGTCTGCTCAAGCGGGCACGAGAAAAAAATGTCGGTCTTCCCTATCTGCGAACTACTGACTACATCAACACCATTCCTCCAGAGCGCGAACCCACTTTCCCAGGTGATGAGGCAGTCGAGAAGCGCATCCGTGCGGCAATTCGTTGGAACGCGGCCATGCTGGTCCATCGTGCACAGCGTCCTGGCGTTGGTGTTGGCGGACACATTTCAACGTATGCCTCATCGGCGGCTCTTTATGAAGTGGGATTCAATCACTTCTTCCGGGGCAAAGATCATCCAGGTGGCGGAGATCAAATTTACTTCCAGGGACATGCCAGTCCTGGAATGTATGCCCGCGCCTTTATCGAAGGAAGATTGAACCAAACCCAACTAGACGGATTCCGACAGGAGCTCTCTCACGATGGAGGTGGCCTTTCCTCTTATCCGCATCCGCGATTAATGCCGGAGTTCTGGGAATTTCCCACCGTCTCCATGGGTCTTGGACCGTTGAATGCCATTTATCAAGCGCGTTTTAATCGCTATCTGCACAACCGCGGCATAAAAGACACCAGCCAGCAGAATGTCTGGGCATACCTGGGCGATGGCGAGATGGACGAGCCAGAAAGTCTTGGTGCAATCGGACTCGCAGCGCGCGAAGGACTAGACAACCTGACATTCGTCATCAACTGCAACCTGCAACGCCTAGATGGACCAGTTCGTGGCAACGGAAAAATCATCCAAGAACTTGAATCCATCTTTGGTGGAGCAGGTTGGAACGTCATTAAAGTCGTATGGGGTCGGGAATGGGATCCGCTATTAGCCCAAGATAGGGAAGGCGCACTCGTCCAACTCATGAATCAAACCCCGGATGGGGATTATCAAACTTTCAAAGCAGAAAGTGGCGCGTACGTGCGCGAGCATTTCTTTGGTCGCGATCCCCGCACAGCCGCAATGGTCGCCAATTGGTCCGATGATAAAATCTGGGGACTCAAGCGCGGTGGTCACGACTATCGAAAGCTCTATGCCGCCTATAGCGAAGCCGTCAATCACAAGGGAAGACCGACAGTTATTCTGGCAAAGACCATCAAGGGCTGGACTCTTGGATCAAGTTTCGAAGGTCGCAACTCAACGCACCAGATGAAGAAAATGACTTTGGAAGACATCATGACCTTCCGCGATCGCCTGCAGATTCCAGTTCCAGATGACCAACTTGACGCGAAATTACCTCCTTATTACAAACCTGCAGAGGATTCTCCAGAGACCCAGTATCTGCTGGAGCGCCGTAGAGCCCTGGGTGGATCTATCCCGCGCCGTCGCACCCAATCCCGGCCACTGCCGCAGCCAGCCGATTCCGTCTATGAATCAGCACGACGCGGCTCGGGAGCGCAAGAAGTTGCGACGACCCAGAGTTTCGTCCGACTTCTCAAAGACCTTCTCAAGGATCCCGGGATGGGAAGTCGATTTGTACCGATCATTCCCGATGAAGCCAGAACTTTTGGAATGGATTCGCTTTTCCCATCACTCAAAATCTATTCCGCGCTGGGGCAGACCTACACATCAGTCGACCGCGAATTAATGCTCTCGTACAAAGAATCTACATCCGGGGTGATTCTTCACGAAGGAATCAATGAGGCGGGATCTGTTGCCTCCTTCACCGCGGTTGGGTCCTCTTACTCCACTCATGACGAACCAATGATTCCGATTTACATCTTCTACTCAATGTTCGGTTTCCAACGGACAGGAGATGCATTCTGGGCGGCAAGCGATCAGATGGTACGGGGATTTGTCCTGGGTGCCACTGCGGGTCGCACCACTCTCAATGGTGAAGGTTTGCAACACGAAGATGGACACTCGCCACTGCTCGCATCAACAAATCCTGCAGTAGTTGCCTACGATCCAGCATTCGCATTCGAAGTCGGTCACATTGTCAAAGATGGTCTGCGACGAATGTACGGTGAAAATAGTGAAAATATCTACTATTACCTGACCGTTTACAACGAGCCTTATGTTCAGCCGGCAGAACCAGAGAATCTGGATGTCGATGGACTACTAAAGGGTATTTATCAGTATTCACCTGCTCGGGGCGACGCAAAGTATCACGCGCAAATTCTTGCCTCGGGTGTAAGCCTCAACTGGGCTCTTAAAGCCCAACAACTTCTTGAAGAAGACTGGGGCGTTTCTGCATCCGTCTGGTCGGTGACCTCATGGAATGAATTACGTCGAGACGGATTGGAAACAAATAAGCACAATTTGCTCCACCCGCACGATCAACGCAAAGCGTACGTCACTACAAAATTGGAGGGTGCCCAAGGCCCTGTTGTCGCGGTAAGTGATTTCATGCGAGGGGTGCAAGATCAAATTCTGCCGTGGGTAGAACAACCATTCCTCTCTCTTGGTACCGATGGCTTCGGATTATCCGATACTCGCGGCGCTCTACGTCGGCATTTCAAAGTGGATGCGCAATCCATCGCGATTGCAGTGCTGTCGCAACTTGCTCAAAGTGGCGAAATCCACTCGAGCCTCGTTGAGGATGCAATAAAAAAGTATCAGATTTTCGACATTTCAGCTGCCGATGCTGGCAACACTGAGGGCTCTGGTTGATAGGGCGAATTCCAATCACGGATGTCTCCCCCGTTTCTCTTCTCGGGGGAGAATTCGTTCCTGTCAAAGCAATCCCCGGCGAAATCATCACAGTATCTGCCACTGTTTTTCGTGAAGGTCACGATGCGCTTGGAGCGCAGGTAGTCGTACTGGATTCTTCAGGAGTTGAGATTTACCGGAAACGAATGGTCGAGATCTGGCCAGGAAGTGATCGATATCAAGCAGAGCTCGCCCTTCCCGTCACTGGTGATTTCGCATTCTTTGTTGAATCTTTTGATGACCCGTACGCAACCTGGCACCATGACAGCGAAATCAAAATAAGTGCGAATATCGACCCCGAACTCTGTTGCGAAATGGGCTCCCTAATTTTTGCGGAAGCTATCGGCTCCTCATCGAACAAACTTCTAACAAATGCTCTAGAAGCACTTCAGAACAGGTCGATGGCACCCGCCAACCGATTCTCAATCGCCACAAGCGGAGATATACGAAGTTATTTCTATGAAAAACCACTTCGCCGATTAGTGACCAAAACCGACTTATTTCCGATCCGAGTGGACCGCGAACGTGCCCTCGTCGGGGCATGGTATGAATTCTTTCCCCGAAGTGAAGGCGCTACTGCACATGCAAGCGGAACTTTTGCCACAGCAGCCAAGCGACTTGCTGACGTGGCGGCAATGGGATTTGACGTTCTGTACTTGCCGCCAATTCACCCCATTGGCCTGACTTTCCGCAAAGGCGCAAACAACTCACTTAATCCAAGGGCCAATGAGCCGGGAGTGCCGTGGGCAATTGGCAATAGAGATGGTGGGCACGACGCGATAAATCCCGAACTTGGCACCATGCAGGATTTTGAAGGTTTTGTAAGTAGTGCAAAGACAGTTGGATTAGAAGTAGCTATGGATTTCGCGCTCCAAGTTTCACCCGATCATCCTTGGGTGAAAGCCCACCCCGAATGGTTCAACCACAGGCCCGATGGAACAATTGCCTACGCCGAGAATCCACCTAAGAAATACCAAGATATTTACCCAATTAACTTTGATAAAGATTACAACGGCATTCTCGCTGAGGTGACGCGGATCGTTCGATTCTGGGTCAGCAAGGGTGTCACAATTTTCCGAGTAGATAATCCGCACACAAAGCCACTCCACTTCTGGCAAGAATTCCTCAAAATAATCAGAGAGCAGAATCCAGAAGTAATCTTTCTGGCAGAGGCATTTACCCGCCCTCCCATGATGCACGCACTGGGCAAAGTTGGATTTCACCAGTCGTATACATACTTCACGTGGCGGACAAGCAAGCAAGAACTCATTTCATACGGCAACGAAGTTGCCACCGAGACGAGCGCGTTCTTTCGTCCAAGTTTCTGGGTGAATACGCCCGACATTCTTCCTTTCCACTTACAGACCGGAATTCCCGCCATCTTTGCACTTCGTGCGGTCCTCGCCAGCACACTCTCGCCTTCATGGGGGATGTATGCAGGGTACGAACTTTTTGAGCACGAACCTTTGAAGGAGGGTAGCGAGGAGTACAAGAATTCTGAAAAATATCAGATACGGATCCGTGATTTTGAGGGCGCGAAAGAGAAGGGCAACACCTTGGCTCCATTTATCGGCACGCTCAATCAGATTCGCAAAGAGCACCGGGCGTTGCAACGCTTACGCAATCTAATATTCCATAACACTGGCTCTGATGCCATTATTGCCTACTCCAAGAAAGAAGGGTCAGATCTCATCCTTGTGGTCGTCAACCTCGATCCCACCTGTCCCCAAGAAACAGTGGTGCACTGGGATATGAATGCTCTTGGAATTGATTCTGAAAAGTTTGCCGTAACCGATTTAATTGACGGAACATCTTTTGAATGGTCCAGCGATACTTTTATTCGATTAGATCCCACGGGATCACGTGGCAAAGTCGCGCATATCGCACATGTGAATTTCGGATAACCTACTAATGTCCTTACTTGGCGAGATCGATCTCTACCTGATTGGTGAGGGTCGCCATGAAAAGCTTTGGGAGGTTTTGGGTTCTCATATTAAATACTCTCCTAACGGAGTGGTCACCGGCACTACGTTTGCGGTCTGGGCACCCAACGCGCGTGAGGTAAGCCTGATCTGCGATGCCAACTATTGGGATCGAAACACACACAAGTTGTCTCCCGTGGGAAAGAGCGGAATCTGGGAACTTTTCGTTCCCGACGTCGGTGAAGGACTTCACTACAAATACGCGATTTTGCAGCGTGACGGGAAATGGATCGATCACGCAGATCCACTTGCCCGACGGACGCAGACTCCTCCCCTCACCGCTTCAATTGTTTTTGAATCAAATTTTCAGTGGAGCGATCAACCATGGATGGATCGAAGAGAGTCCTTTCAATCATGGAGGCAACCCGTCTCAATCTATGAGGTCCATCTCGGATCCTGGAAACTCGGACTCAGTTACAACCAACTCGCGATTGAACTCATCGAATATGTGAAGAATCAAAAGTTCACTCACGTGGAATTTCTTCCAGTCATGGAACACCCATACGGCCCATCTTGGGGATATCAAGTCACATCCTTTTTCGCTCCCACATCACGGTTTGGTTCCCCCGATGATTTTCGCCATCTCATCGATGCCCTTCACGCCGCCGGTATCGGAGTCATACTCGATTGGGTGCCCGCCCACTTTCCCAAAGATGAATGGGCGCTCGCCAACTTCGATGGCACTGCGCTGTACGAGCATGCCGATCCACGATTAGGAGAGCACCCAGACTGGGGAACTCTCATCTTCAACTTCGGCCGCACGGAGGTAAAGAATTTCCTCGTTGCAAGTGCACTTTTTTGGCTCACTGAATTCCACATTGATGGTCTTCGAGTAGATGCAGTGGCGTCCATGCTCTACTTGGACTACTCCCGCAAGGAAGGCGAATGGCTTCCCAATAAGTTTGGTGGCCGTGAGAATTTGGAGGCGGTCCAGCTTCTGCAAGAAGTGACTTCTACGGCATATAGAGAACACCCCGGAATCATGATGATCGCAGAAGAATCAACCGCTTGGTCTGGCGTTTCAAGGAGTACCGACTCCGGAGGGCTTGGCTTTGGATATAAATGGAATATGGGGTGGATGCACGACACTCTCTCTTACCTCCAGAAGGACCCTATCCACCGTGCCCATCACCATAACGAAATCACCTATTCGATTCTTTATGCCTGGAGTGAGAATTACGTCCTGCCAATCTCGCACGATGAGGTGGTGCACGGCAAAGCCTCACTCGTAAATAAATTCCATGGAGATCGTTGGCAGAAGCTTGCGACCATGAGAGCTCTCTACGGTTTTATGTGGGCGCACCCCGGTAAGAAATTGCTTTTTATGGGTTGCGAATTTGCTCAAAGTGATGAGTGGAGCGAAAGCCTGGGATTGCAGTGGCACCTCGCTCAGTACGGCGAACACCAAGGCATTCAAAAGAGTGTCAAGGCACTCAATCACATTTACGTCGCGACTCCCTCACTGTGGGAGAAGGACGCATCTCCTGAGGGGTTTACTTGGCTGGTCAACAATGATGCGCCTAGCAACATCCTCGCCTTCGTACGCTGGGATGATGCGCGGAATCCACTGGTCAGCATTACAAATTTCTCTCCTATTCCTCATGAACGGTATGAAATGACTCTGCCGGTATCGGGTAATTGGAAAGAAGTGATGAATACCGACGATGTTGCATTCGGTGGTAGCGGAATTTCAAATGAGAATATTACATCTCACGTTGAATCGGGAAATCGTGTCAAATTGCGAATCCCACCTCTTGCTACGTTATGGCTTGCGTTAGGTTAATCATTTGCCTTCTGTACAGTGCGAGCAAAAGTGGAGACCAACAAGAGCATAATTGCCGGAATAAGAAGAGCCAAAGCCACCGAAGTTATCTGAGCGGTCCACGCAATAACGGGCTTAATAACAAGCACCAGCGACGTATTGATCGCGCCCATTTGCCCGATAACAACGCTTCCTGGCGACTTAGATCGATTACTAGCAGCGTGCATGAAGGTCGGCGCGAGGAAAGAATCGCCAAGCCCCACAATGAACAGTCCACCCAGCACGATAACGAAACCCGCGGTCGCTGAACTCTTGCTGACCTGGACTCCAATCAGGATAGCAAGAATAAAAGTTGTGCCGCCCACCAGAGTGCAGATCCTGATTAACTTACCAATTCCAATGTATTCGGTCACGTGATGGAAACTCAGGCGGCCAATAATCATTGCGAGAATAAATAGAACATACGGAAGAGCGCTGAGACTGGCGCTCATGTGCAGTTCTTCTTTTGAAAAAATCGCTGCCCAGTCTGCAATAGCATACTCAATTGCCAATGCGCAGGTGGCTCCTAGCCCCAGGATCCAATCAATATTGTTTCTATTGAAAAGTACTCTGAATGAATACTCCTCTCTTGGCTCTTTACTTGCCTTGAGCGAACTCGAGGCGATTTTCTTAATAAGAATCAAAGTCGCCACATACACAAAAACGCAGAGCACATCGATGTGAATCCATAATGGAACGTTTCCAATGAGTAGAGCAGAAAGCATCGCAGTTGTGAGTGCGCCAAGAGACCACAATCCATGAAGGCGCGGCATTAAGTTTTCGCGATCACGGGATTGCTCAAAAAGCGCCTGGCTGTTGACCGCAATATGGAATGCGGATATCCCTGCACCAATCATCATGTTGCAAACGAGAAACTGCCACTCAGACCTGATGTGAACGATTACCGCGATCGCGCTAAAGAGAACTGTTGCACTTACTGTCATGACCTTGCGACTTCCAAAACGATGAACGAGTGGACCAACGGCTACCAGACTGATGACCGAGCCGATCGCTCCCATGCTAATGAGAGTTCCGAATTGCCCATTTCCGACATTGAGATTCGCTTTCACCTCAGGAAATCGAGGGACCCAACCCATAATGCCCGCTCCGAAGAGGAAGAAGAGAGCGCCCAGCATCCGTCTTTGTGCAGTCTTCATCTAAAAGAGAGCACTAGCCAAGGCATTTCTCGCCTTGACAAGCCGAGGATCGGATGAATCAACCAGGGAAAAAAGTTCGAGCAGGTGGTTTTTGGCCTGGTTTTTCTCATCGCCCGATGAAATTCGAACCGCCTGAAGCAGCCGAGAAAATGCCGTATCGACATCTCCAGCCACCATTTCGCAATCTGCACATTGAATTTGCAGGTCTATGTTCTCCGGTTGAGCATCTGCGGCTTTTGCCACCAGGGCAGAGTCAAGATTCGAAGTGCGGATCAACAATTGAGTCTGCGCCAATCCAATCTTGGCGTATGGATCAGCAGGCTTGCGTGAAAGAAGTTTTTTATAGGCTTCTTCCGCCTTCGCGTAATTTCCGGATTCAAGCGCGGCAACTGCCTCTTCCTCTTCAGGTTCGATAATTTCCTGGGGCACTCCACCAATACCTTGCTCGGCGCCAATCGCCAACACTTTATCTATCACTGATCTTATTTGTGCCTCTGGATGGCTCTGCTCAAAAAGTGGGACCACTTGTTCGGCAACAATTGCAATTGCATATGGAATGGTGCGAACTTGCAGTGCTTGGGCAACCTGCGCCTCAACATCAATATTGACGGTACCTAGTATCCATTTGTCAGCGTCTTGATTTTGCAATTTGGCCAAAATCTCCAGAACCGCAATCGACTCAGGACTGCGTGCTGACCAACAGAGAAGTATTACAACTTTCTCCCGTGAAAGAGGCAGAAATTCTGAAGCGAGATTCGCCGCGGTTACTTCTTTAGCTGCCACGGATACGGATTGAGTAACTGGTGGTTTTCCAAGCGCGCTGAGATCTATGGCGCGACCAAAATTTGGAGGAAGTGTCACAGACGTACTCTCACTTTAATTCAACACCTGAATCTCTTCGGAACGGAAGGATCTCGGAAATATAAGAACGTGCTGCATATTCTAACCCAACATCCCGACCAGCTTTTTCACTCAGATACCACCGATGCTCAAGAACTTCATGAAATACTTGTGCGGGTTCGACCCTGCCTGCCAAATGCGCGGGGACCAACGAGGTAATGGGTTGAAAAACATTGGTTAGCCAGAGCCGAGCACTTTCCTCTATTGAAGATTGCGGGCTCTCTTGTCGCGTTCGGTACCGATCAAAGGATGCGAGAAGCCGCTTGGCTTGGAGTTCTTCGGTTTCAAGCCCCGTGAGTTCGCGCAGTCTCGCTTGGTGATATCCAGCTGCCACCAACTTCGGCTGGAAGGCAAGTGCCTGATGATTGCCATCCAATGAGACTTGCACTTCCTCAACCGCGAACCCCAAATCTTGAAGTTGCCGCATGGCACGTTCAACCGCATGTCGATCCTCGGGATCGAGCAACTGAGGTTCCCGAAGCGCCGCCCACAGCCGTCGGTATCGCTTGATTACTCCATCACTTGCCCTTACCGGATCCATTCCTGGATAAAGGACTCCAGAAAGAGATAGATCCTCAAGTTCGGCTGCAACATTGAAATGAGCGATCTCCAGGTCGTGCTCGCGTTGTCCATTAGACAAATTCTTGTGAAACTCCCCCGTCTCTGCGTCCACGAGATAGGCCGCAAAACCTTCCGCGTCACGACGAAAGAGGGCATTGGATAACGAGCAATCTCCCCACCAGAATCCCAGCAAGTGCATCCGAACCAGCAGTAGCGCCAGCCCATTGGCCATGGTCATGACGTCATGAGCACTCACTTCGCCAGAGAGCAGCACGCGGTAAGGCAATGAGTATGGAAGGAAACGAGTGACTAGTGCAGAGGGAAGTTCATTTCCGTCTACATCAAGTCGGCCCTCAACCACAGCAATCGGCTCAACACTCGGAGCGTCCAGGCTGGCGAGTTGGCGCAGCAGCCGATATTCGCGGTTGGCAAACTCCGAGACAGTTTCCTTAACCGCATAGATTTCACTGTCAGGGGCTTCCGTTGCTCTCACCAGACGGACAACGTGCCGTGATATTCCGCGCTTCTCGGCCAAACTGGGATCTTCCGGCCAAGACTCGAGTGGACGCTCCCATGGCAAACCCAGAACCGCGGTTATCTCTTCGGCTTGACCGGTTATTCGCAACGCCATGTTCTCATTCTTGCCTATCTATGTTAACCCGAGGTGAACTCAACCCGATTTGAGCCTCATGGAAGCCCGCAATGCTTAGAATGTGATTATGGCAACCAAGGAACCGGCAAAAAAATCGAGTAGGACAAAAAAAGCATTGACTGTCGATTTCGGAGCTCCTGGACTTCCGATCAACCGATCGCATCCCTTTTACTTCGGATTTCTCGCCACGAGTGGTGGGCTCCTAGCCCTTGTCATGCTCCGCTCGCTCGCTGCTGCCAGCCAGATTTTCGTTCTGATTATCATCGCATTATTTCTCGCAACTGGGCTGAACCCCGCGGTCGAATCACTTCGCCGCCGTGGACTATCGCGATCCAGTGCAGTGGCGGTAATTTTCGCCGCCGTCATGATCTTCGTTGGGCTTTTCGCTTGGTTGGTCATTCCGCCGGTAGTCTCGCAGGGAACTCAACTAATAGAGAATGGTCCAACAATTCTTGCGGATTTGAAACATAATGCGACGATCGCAAGCCTTAACGATCAATATGGAATTGTCGACACTTTGCAGAAGAAGTTCGCATCCATCTCATCCAACGGAACGCTTCTCTTCTCAGCATTTGGCGGCGTCATTGGAGTTGGGAAAAGCGTACTCTCAGGAACATTTGCCGCGATTACGGTCCTAATTCTCACCCTCTACTTTCTCAGTTCGCTACCCACCATCATTGAATTGGGTCTGAAACTAGTTCCAGCAACCCGACGAGACAGAGTCACCCGCCTAACCAATGGCGTGGTGGACCGAATTGGAACGTACATAGGAAGCCAGATCACGGTTGCGCTTATTTCTGGCACATTTATTCTGTGCCTAGCAATAATTTTGCGCCTGCCATCCCCGATAGCACTTGCGATGTTGGTTTTCGTTTGCGATTTGGCAATCCCACTGATCGGACACACCATTGGCATATCCATCATCACAATCATTGCGCTTACTCATTCAGTGCTCGTAGGTATTATCGCTTTCGTGGCATATGCGCTTTATGTCCAAGTTGAAAATTATGTCATCACGCCAAAAATAATGCGTAGGTCCTTAGCAATTCCGGGCGTCGTGACCATTATCGCTGCCCTCACCGGGGCGGCATTATTGGGACTAGTTGGAGCACTTCTGGCCGTCCCACTTGCCGCCTCGTTCATTTTGATTCTTGATGAGGTCTTTATACCGAGAGCGGAGAATTCTTAATTTCGTCTGCATTAAATTGCATTGACTATTAATCGCGATGGCATTGAAATGCGGCACGAACAACTTCATTAATAGTTACAAACCTGGGCTGTGTCAAGAAACCTATGGCACGCCAATCTGTCCAAGATCCTTAGTACACCCCAACCATTCACAACACACTTAGAAGTGGGCCGGTACCAACTATTTCCATAGTCGATCAGCCGGAATTGCAAAGATTCGATCACTCTTCTGATAAGCGAACTCGCCTTGGTGAATGAGAATTCCCGCGTGGAATGAAGTTCCTAAGTAGTCTCTTAGTTTGCTCAATCCTCTGAAATCTTTTTCGCTTGGCATACTGCCAGCTTTCACTTCAATTCCTATTACTTCTCCTGATTGAAATTCCATCACTAAATCAACTTCGTCACCATCATGCGTTCGCCAATGACCGCTGTCAAGAAAATCATCTCTGAATTCAGCTAGCCGTGTTATTTCACCGATGATAAACGTCTCGAAGACATGCCCATACTCACTCAATGCTGTTGCATTCTTGCTCAAAATTTTTTCTGTGGTCATCTTTGATAAGTAAGACAAGAGTCCGGAATCAACGAAATGTAATTTGGGTTTGTGCGTTGAGCGAGAATTCAAAGTGGTCCCCCATGCAGGTAACCTCTTCACAACATATAAAGATTCCATTAACTGGACATAATTCTCGGTCGTGACAGGATTTAGATTCAATTGGCGAGCAACCTTTAAAGTATTGAGAACTTGAGAATTCTGCCCAGCCATTTGAGTAAGCAGTTTTGGAAGTATTTTAACTTGCTGGATCTTGCTAATTTCTTGAATATCTTGACTCAATGTTTTATAAATATAATCTCTAAACCAACGATTGCGCTGAGCCGAATCTTGTCTTGTCAAAGCCAAAGGAAATCCACCAATCGTTACCCTGTTGGCGTAATCAATACGCGTCGTCTTTGATCGCATCTGACTTGTTAGTTGCTCTGGAGCATTAAGTATCTCATCTAATAAATTTGTCTTAGTGTTTCCAATTTCGCACTGCATGAGAGGCGAAATCACCATTCGATGCGAACGGCCTGTTAACGCTTGTGTTCCGCGTGGTAATTTTTCTTGTTTGACCGAGCCCGTGAGAAGGTAACGGCCGGGCCTTGTATCTTGGTTCAACTCGGCTTTAATCGAATCAAGTATTTCTGGAACACGCTGATACTCATCTACTAAAACCAAGCCACCGCCTGCAACAAAATGCCCTGAGCCTGCTTCAACAGCCCGGCGGGTTGCGGGATTGTCGAGGTCGATAATTGGGGTTTTAGTAATAGCAGATATTTCTCTGAGCACCGTTGACTTGCCCACCGCCCTAGGACCCTCAAGGATAATGACGGGCTCAATGCCCATTCGGTCCTGGATTAGAGAAGTGACTCTACGAGAGATCACTTTTGACTTGCCTGCCATCCGCCCATTTTAACACAACCTTTAAAAACCGAGGGGTCAAACCTTTAAAAACCGAGAGGTCGGATTCATCACAACGCACCAACTACCTAACCTCCTGAAGCGCAAAGGGTCACATTCTCAAAACTGGGTTGGCAAGGGCAATCGCTCTGGCGCTACACACTTAACAATTTCACTGAGAACTCGATAGACCGACGGCTCCCCCACCCACAGATGTTTTGCGCCTTCCACCGCGATGAGTTGGGCATGGGGAATAACCGAAAATCTCTCCCGCGCTTGCGGCGGTTGCAGGTAGTCATCCAATTCAGGAATGAGGGCGATAATCGGACGTTGATCAGAATTCCAGTATGCAAGTTGTTCGGGCGTTGATGTCCGCAGCGGTGGGCTCAACAAAATTAAGCCCTTGTGCCGTGAATCCTTGGCATGCTGCAATGCAAGGTCAGTGCCAAATGACCAGCCCACCACCCAGAGATTGGAAAGTTTGAGTTCGTCAAAGCAGTATCTCAGCATCGCCTCAATATCCAGACGTTCGCTTACTCCGTTGTCGAATTCCCCTTCACTCTTACCAGCATCACTTTCCGTGCCGCGCGTATTAAATCTGACGACAGTAATTCCCGCCAACTCTGGGAGTCGATTGGCGGCTTTTCGATAGATGTGACTGTCCATCATTCCGCCAGCGGTAGGAAGTGGATGTAGACAGAGAATCGCGCCCTTTGACTCTCCCGTCGGACGGGCAACTTCCCCAATTAACTTCAATCCATCTTCCGTGAGAACGGTGAATGGCGTGCGAATTGCAGGTAGGACTGTATTTGCGCGAATAATTTCGGACATGGGCTCAGTCTAACCAACCTGGCCGCCACTACACTTTTTTCATGGCCGCGCATAATCACTTCACTTCACTCAATCCTGTGACGGACGAAGTTCTCGATACATATCCCGTTCAAACTGCGGAGGATGTCGCCACAGCTGTAGCGAAGGCTCGGGAAGCAACTTTGTTATGGCAGGGATTAGGTCACGACGGTCGGCAAAAGATTCTGCTCAACTGGTGCAAAGTGCTTGTAAGTCGCATTGATGAGTGCGCCACCTTGATTTCATTGGAAACTGGCAAGCCAACCAGTGATGCAACACTCGAAGCGACTCTGGCCTTCGGACATCTTGCTTGGGCCGCAAAGAATGCTCGCTCAGTTCTGCGTGATCAGTTTCGACGACCTGGCATTCTCATGGCCAATATGTCGGCAAAAGTCGAACACTCACCTGTTGGGGTTGTCGGTGTTATCGGACCTTGGAACTATCCGGTTTTCACACCCATGGGATCTATCTCGTACGCACTCGCTGCTGGAAACACTGTCGTCTTCAAGCCCAGCGAATTCACCCCAGGTGTAGGGGTCTGGCTGGCAGATACCTTCGCTGAAGTCGCTCCCTCCACATCCATTTTCTTGGTTGTAACCGGCACGGGCGATACCGGACGCGCGCTCTGCGAAAGCGGAGTCGACAAACTCGCCTTCACCGGCTCTACTGCAACCGCAAAAAATGTCGCTGCATCCTGTGCCAAGACTCTTACCCCTGTGCTCATTGAATGTGGCGGAAAAGACCCGGTCATTATCGCCGAAGACGCCGACCTCAAGACGGCCGCTGATGCCACTCTCTGGTCGGCGATGTCCAATGCGGGACAGACGTGTATCGGCGCCGAACGGGTCTACGTCCACGAAAAGGTTGCCGACCAATTCATCTCCCTCATGGTTGAGAAGGGCAAGCAGATCTCTCCAGGTATTCCTGGAGTCGGAAATTACGGCCCGGCCACCATGCCAAAACAACTCGGAATTATTAAGTCTCATATTCAGGATGCACTTGCGCGCGGCGGAACTGCATTGCTGGGCGGAACCGAGTCGGTGAAGCCACCTTATGTTGAACCGGTCATCTTGACTAATGTTCCGGAAGATTCAATTGCAATGAAGAACGAAACCTTTGGGCCCGTCATTATTATCAACCGAGTGAAAGATATGTCTGAGGCAGTTGGACTCTCCAACGACAGTCCATATGGGTTGGGAGCATCCGTCTGGTCAAAGAACCACGGCAATGAGATTGCGTCAAAACTTCATTGCGGCATGGTCGCAATCAATTCCACTATCTCCTTCGCAGCGGTTCCAACTGTTCCTTTCGGCGGAGTGAAAGACTCTGGGTACGGTCGCATTCACGGACCCGAAGGTCTTTTGGAATTCACTTATTCGCGTTCGGTAGTCCGGGCTCGTTTTCAGTTGCCAATAATGCTCACAAGCTTTGGAAGAAATCACTTTGCGGATCGGATGATTGTTCGACTTGCCAAACTCCTCTACGGAAGTAAATTCAAAAGTAAAACAAACTAATGGCACAAACTAATAACCCAAACTAATAACGGGGTGCATTTCTAGTCCGTTCAATTCGGGGCGAACGTTGTGCTCTTTTGTTCCAACATGCATTGTGCCAGTGGCGTCGACTTTCAACATCCTCTTCAAGCCAGGCGACAGTGTGCGGGGTTGCCATTGGAATCATCTGATCGCAACCAGGACATCGATATGGTTTCGTCGAACTTGAGCCGGTGATTCTGCGAACTCTATAGATTCCCTCAGCATGTTCTTCGATTGCTTCACCCGATGTTCCAATTTCACGCTCCTCATTTTTGGGTTTGCGACCCTTGGGGTAGTTGCGGCGGGGGCTCATACCCCTATCTTTTCGTATTTCTATGCCCCAATGGCAAGATAGGCGGGTGGGCGTCATCGAAGTAAGGGATTTGCGAAAGAGTTACAGCGAGGTTCAGGCTGTCAACGGCATCGACCTTTCAATCGATCAGGGCGAAATCTTCGCAATTTTGGGGCCCAATGGGGCGGGCAAGACGACTGCGGTCGAGATTCTTGAAGGCTTCCGGAAGCGAGATTCCGGTGACGTTCGTGTTCTGGAGATGGATCCGGCTATCAAGGGCAGGAGTGCCAGAGATTTTCGCGACCGAATAGGAATCGTCCTTCAATCAACCTCAGACGCCGGCGATCTCACCGTAAGTGAAACTTTGAATCATTTCAGCGGTTACTACTCAAAGCCACGCAAGCCTTCCGAAGTGATTGAATCCATTGGGTTAGGCGAGAAAAGCAACGCCCTCATTCATACTCTCTCAGGCGGACAGCGTAGAAGGTTAGACGTGGGGCTAGGAATTATTGGAAATCCCGAACTTCTCTTTCTGGACGAGCCAACAACTGGTTTTGATCCGGAGGCGAGACGATCTTTCTGGGAATTGATTCACGCCCTGCGAGAATCTGGCACAACCATTGTTCTCACCACGCACTATTTGGACGAAGCAGAAGCGCTCGCCGATCGAGTCGCAGTTATCAACGCCGGGCAGATTCTTGAAATAGCCACTCCATCGAATTTAGGTGATCGGGCAACCTCCCTGGCACGTGTGCGCTGGGAAGCAGATGGAAAGATGCATGAAGAGTTCACAAACGAGCCAACTGCTGTGATTGCTCGTCTATCAAAAGAATTTACTGGAGAGATTCCAAAGCTCACAGTACTGAGAGCAACCTTGGAAGATATTTATCTTGAAATGATCGGTGAAGTAACCGGGAGCCACACATGAATTCACTTCCATCGACTCTGACTCTGGGATTGCGCCGTGGCAAATTAGAGATTCGCCAATTCACTCGTCAGCGAGAGTCAGTCGTATTCACACTTCTCTTTCCTCTCATCTTGATGACAATCTTTGGTTCCGTCTTTACCGGCGAAATTGAATTTGGCGTCTCCTTTAGTCAGTACTTCCTTGCTGGGATGATCGCCTCCGGACTCGTCAATAGCGGATTTCAACAATTGGCCATCAACATACCAATGGAACGAGATGACGGATCCCTCAAGCGACTGCGCGGAACACCAATGCCCGTAACGAGTTATTTCATCGGCAAGACGATCCTTGTTCTGGCCAGCATAACCTTTCAAGTATTTTTCTTACTTCTAGGCGGTCTTCTCTTCTTCGGAATCCATTTACCAACTACTTTAGAGAAGTGGTTAACCTTCGCCGCACTGATTGTTCTTGGCACCGCTGGCTCTACTGCGTTGGGAATCGCTTTCTCAGTCGTCCCGAAGAGCGGACGAGGTGCATCGGCAGTTGTTTCGCCACTCGTTATTATTCTTCAATTCTTCAGTGGAGTCTTCTTCGTCTTCACCCAACTTCCCGACTGGATGCAGCAAATAGCGGCGATTTTCCCTTTAAAATGGCTCTGCCAAGGCATCCGCTCAGTTTTCCTCCCTGATGCCTTCGCGCAGAGCGAGGTCGCGCACTCATGGGAGACGGGTAAAACTCTTCTCATACTACTTATCTGGTTTGTCATCGGTCTCGTACTCTCGATTCGGACTTTCAAATGGGATCGCGAGTAGGGTCGCGAGCGCTGTCAATTCTCATTGCCAGCGCCGTGCTCCTCTCGACTTCCGTCGCGATTCCTTCCGCCACTCCATCTGCTATGGGGACAATCACAAAGGCAGCGACAAAGCCAAGCGCTAAGGCGACAAAGAAACCGGTAGTAAAGAAGAAAACCGCGAGTCAAAAGTCGGCAAGCAAGAAGAAATATGTTAAAAAACGACGCGGTGTGACGGTTGCCCCCTCCCCAAAACCAGCCTGGCCGCCCAAAGGGTTCCGTGAGAACTCTAAGGTCTATGCCAAAGTGCCTACTGCTAAAGAATTGGTTGGCATACTTTCTGCTACCAAGACTTTGGCTACTCAAGTGAAGAAGTGTTCAACTTTCGCTTGTGGCGCGGTTCGAGTTGCCTCCGCCATGGGGTGCACATGGTGGGAAATTACCTCAACCGTTTCTGGACCAACCTCGGATGTGGATCCAACATTAAGGCCACTTGGCGTACTTCGCACAACCGCCGAAGGTACAAAACCAAAACAGGTTGTCACCATTCTATTAATTAGTAAAGAACTTCTTAAACCTGATGTTACGGTGAGTGGAATCAGCGTTAATTGTTATCACTCACCAGTTACCGGTCGAGTTCCATCAAATTGGTACGTCACCGGCACTCCCACTCCCACGCCAGCACCAAGTGCAAGCATCTCTCCAAGTATTTCACCCAGCCCAGAACCGACGAGCTGATTTATTTACTACCTGGTCTTAACTACTTCTACCTAGTTGCCCCAGGAACCCAGAGTTGATCACCGAGTTCCTTATTTACAGTCCGCGCGAGAACGAAAAGTAAATCAGAGAGTCGATTGAGGTACTTTGCGGTCAGAGGATTCACTCCAGATCCAAAGGAATGAATCGCTGCCCATGTCCGTCGCTCTGCGCGGCGGGTGACAGTTCGTGCAACGTGCAACAACGCGGCAGCCGGTGTCCCAGAAGGCAGGACGAAGGATCGAAGTGGTTCTAGTTCTTTGTTATAGAAATCAATACGATCTTCAAGGTAGGTGATTTGCGATTCCAAGACTCGCAATGGCTCAAATGCAGGCGAATCAACAACAGGGGTGCAAAGGTCGGCACCCACATCAAAAAGATCATTCTGTATTCTGACAAGAAGTGCGGTCAGATCCGGTGGAAGTTGGCCCATGGCCAGTGCCACACCAATTGAGGAATTGGCCTCATCCACGGTGGCGTAGGCCTCCAAACGCGGATCGTTTTTCGATGTTCGACTCATATCTCCGAGAGATGTGGTGCCATCGTCGCCAGTTTTCGTGTAAATCCTCGTCAAATGAACCATGGGTAAAGCCTAATAGGACAAGTTACGATGGACCTACTGTCGGGGCTTCTGCTCTACAAGCGAGCGTTTGATCCAGTGGGAAGGGGGCCCTTTGTCCGAACGACTACGCATCGTCGGAGGCACCAGACTCCGTGGAGAGGTCTCCGTCTGCGGAGCCAAGAACTCCGTTCTCAAACTCATGGCCGCAACCTTGCTCGCCCCTGGGACAACCACAATCAGCAATGTTCCAGAAATTGCCGATGTCGGAATCATGGCCGACTTACTCACCCGACTGGGATGCACGGTTTCTCGCGCAAAGAATTCGGTCACAATTAATGTCCCGCAGAGGCCAGGGCATCGAGCTGACTACGACCTCGTGCGTAAACTTCGCGCCTCAATAAATGTTCTGGGTCCGTTGGTTGCCCGCCTCGGTGTCGCGGAAGTTGCCCTGCCCGGTGGAGACGCAATCGGATCGCGCGGATTAGATTTTCATCTGCGCGGACTCGAAATGCTGGGAGCTACCGCCCACATTGAGCACGGGTATGTTCTTGCATCGGCGCCAGAAGGACTCAAAGGCGCAGAACTCTCTCTTGAATTTCCAAGTGTTGGGGCCACTGAGAATCTCCTCACTGCCGCGGTTCTTGCATCTGGCACTACGGTCATTGAGAACGCCGCGCGCGAACCGGATTTTGTCGATCTCGGTGAATTCCTTATCAGTATGGGAGCAAAGATCGAAGGATTGGGTACGCCGACTCTCACGATTCATGGTGTCAAAGAATTGCATCCGACCAATCACGTCACTCTTCCAGACCGAATTGTGACTGGAACATGGGCCTTTGCTGCTGCGATGACAAGAGGCGACATCACGATTCACGGAGGACGGGCTACAGACCTTGCATTGCCACTGGAAAAACTTGCCTCCGCCGGTGCAATCATTACAACAAGTGCAGATGGCATCCGCGTGCGTATGGAAGGTCGGCCAAAATCAATAGATGTAGCAACGCTTCCCTACCCTGGTTTCCCGACGGATCTGCAGCCACTTGTTATCTGTCTCAACGCCATTGCCGATGGAAATGCAATTGTGACGGAAAATGTCTTCGAGGGAAGATTCATGTTTGTCAATGAATTGGTTCGCTTAGGGGCGCAGATCAACGTCGATGGACACCACGCCTCAATCCACGGGATTGAGAGACTTTCGGGTGCGCCTGTGGCTGCTACCGATATTAGAGCCGGAGCGGCACTCGTTATTGCAGGCCTGGTAAGTGATGGAATTACAATAGTCGAGGATTCTTTTCACATTGATAGAGGCTATCCAAATTTCCCCGAACAACTCCGAGCCCTGGGCGCGGATGTCACTAGAGAAAGCGTAGATTAAGACCAATGTCGACAACCATAAATCCTGACCGCAATCTAGCCCTCGAATTAGTCCGCGTAACAGAAACCGCCGCGCTCGCTGGTTCGGCTTGGGTGGGTCGCGGAGATAAAAATCTTGCCGACCATGCCGCGGTAGAAGCCATGCGCGAACGCATCAATACCGTTGACATGGCTGGAATTGTCGTCATTGGCGAAGGCGAAAAAGATCATGCGCCGATGCTCCACAATGGAGAAGCCGTTGGCAACGGTTTGGGTCCTCGGTGCGATGTCGCCGTTGATCCCATTGATGGGACGTCACTCACCGCCAATGGAATGAGCGGAGCGATCAGCGTCATCGCCCTCTCCCCTCGCGGCACCATGTATGACCCATCAGCCGTCTTCTATATGAATAAAATGGCTACGGGCCCAGATGCCGCTGATGTCATTGATATTACGATCCCTCCAGCTGAGAACGTGCGAAGAGTTGCGAAAGCAAAAAAGATTTCCGTCAGCGACGTTACCGTTGTTGTTCTAAACCGACCCCGTCACGCGGCACTGCTGCAAGAACTTCGCGATGTCGGCGCAAGAATTCGACTCATTCAAGATGGCGATGTTGCCGCTGCCATTGAGGCAGCCCGTCCAGGAACCGGTATAGATATTTTGATGGGGATAGGCGGAACACCAGAGGGCGTTATTACCGCAGCCGCAATGATCTGCTTAGGTGGAACAATCCAGGGCCAACTCACTCCCAAGGATGATGAAGAACGTCAGAAGGCGATTGACCTCGGCCACGATCTATCGAAGATTCTTAGTTCGCGCGATCTCATCAACTCCGAGGATGTCTTTCTCTCTGCTACAGGAATAACTGATGGCGAATTACTTCGCGGAGTTCGCCACACAAGCTTCGGCGCAATAAGTCACTCCATCGTGATGCGCGGTGAGAGCCACACAGTCCGTCTGATTGAAACCGAACATAATCTCAGAAGTTAGGCCGTGAAAAGCAACTTCTTCACCCCGTGTGACGAGATCACTAGATTGAGATTGGATTTATTTTCGCAGAAATCTCACGGAGTGGACCATACGTTCATTCCAACCTACAAACGCGTGGCGCGAATTCACAAGATTTTCACAATCTTTAACGCGTTTTTAGGTTCATCCTTCTTTGGGCGACTAGTAGCCTGCTGATGTGGAAAATTCGCCGAGGGATAGGAAGTTAGACTTTCTCATTATTGGCGCTCAGAAGGCCGGTACGACCAGTTTAAGAGAGTACTTCAATCAATTTCCAGATCATTTCTATCTACCGAGCAGTGAGTTGCATTTCTGGAACAGAGAGTCCGAATTTAGAAGTGGCGAGGGCCTCCCCGAGTATTTTGAGCATTTCAAGAGTAGGCGTCCGAGCCAGCTGATTGGCGAAAAGTGCCCGAGTTATCTACCGAGCATTGATGCGCCAGGAAGAGTGAAGGAATTCTTCCCGCAGATTAAGTTAGTAACGGTCTTACGTAATCCTGCCGATAGGGCACTTTCGGCGTATCTACATGGTCTACGCGTTGGCGCTATTCCAAAGAGCCGCTCCTTTTCTCAAGCAATCAGAGAATATGAGGCTCTCGCTGGGAAGGCCTACGGCGATGTCGTCTCGCGAGGTTTCTACATTGATCAGATTGAGCATTGGCTTGAATTTTTCAAACTAGAGCAGATGAAATTCATAACTTTTGAATCCATGACCAGTGATCCCGACAAATGCATTGCGCCGGTAATGCGATTCCTAGTTGGAAAGGACGTCATTGGTGAATCAGGTCGAACGATCGAATTTCCCAAGGTTAATACGGCCAAAAAGAGTCGTTACCCGTACTTAGTGAAGATGATCAATCGATTTTGGTTTATTAGTTATTCGAAAAAACAGAAGTGGATTCGAAAGACCGGAATGGTCGAGGTAGCGCCTGAGATGTCGGTTGAAGATCGGGAATTCCTGCATGGCATTTACGCCGAGAGCAACAAGAGGCTTCGCGAACTCCTAGGCAGTGATTTTGGTTGGGGCGACTGATAGTAGAGAGAAATTGCCATAATAATTCATGCAAGCACCTATTATTAAAAAAGGCTGCTTCTCAGTGATGCCAGACGTACTTTAACGATGTGAGAGAACGGCCCCACTAGAGGATTGCTAAAACTCAAATAATGAATACTGCTAAGGTGATAACCATGAGAAAGGTTTATGTAATAGTTGCCGCGGCCATACTTTTTGCGAGCCTCTTGGCGAGTATTTTGACTATAAACCAGGTAAACCGCGAACAACTTGATCTAACTTCACGACTTCAGTCACGCACCGAAGTTTTGGCCGACAGTCTTTCAGAAAGTATCGAGCGCTCATACAATTACGGCACGACAAGCGACGTGCAAAAAGTAATAGATAAATTCACTCACAGCGAACGTCTAGCTGGTCTTAGTGTTTTTGATAACATGGGTGCGATAGTGGCAGGCTCAAAGAATATGCCGCTTCCAGAGGATGCAACTTTCACTACGATGGTGATGGATAGCGATCAGGCTATCGGTGATTATGTCCACCGAAGCAACTCCACCTACTACGTGCTCGTCACACCTCTCCATATGGACGGGAACGTTGTCGGTGCTCTCGCAATCGCGCAGAATGCCACGTATATCGATATAAGTAAGGGTGATATCTGGCGGCGTAACGCTGTTCGCCTGCTGTTGCAAATTTTGATTTTTGCCATCACAATCTTTGTCCTGGTACGTTGGTTCTTTCTTAACGCAATCTCGCAAATGGTTGAGTCACTACAAGCTCTTCGTAGAGGCGATTCCCAGATCGATACGATCCAAAGTCCAAGTTTCTTCAATCCCCTTGCGGGAGAAATCACAAAAGTTACTAAAAGTTTGCGGCGGGCACGACAGGCGGCGAGCGATGAAGCTCGAATGCGTATCGAAAAGATCGACTCTCCATGGACAGAAGATCGACTCCGAGAATTTATGAAAGTCTACGCCAAGGATCGACCGATATTTGTACTTTCCAACCGCGAACCGTACGTGCACAATAAAACGAAGAATAGAATTCAATGGTCGGTGCCAGCTGGAGGCGTGGTGACCGCGTTGGAGCCCGTCATGGAAGCCTCCGGTGGAACATGGATAGCGCACGGCAGCGGCAATGCGGACATGGATGTTGCTGATAAGTACGGCAAGATAATGGTTCCGCCGGATGAACCGAAATACACCCTCAAGCGCGTCTCGCTCACCCAAAAAGAAATCGAAGGTTACTACGTCGGTTTCTCTAATGAAGCGCTTTGGCCTTTGTGCCTCATGGCTCACACGCGCCCACTTTTTCGCTCGGAGGATTGGACTGAATACCAGAGAGTTAATGCCAAGTTCGCAAAGACTTTGCTGGTTGAAATACGAAATATCGAGCGACCGATTGTATTGGTCCAAGATTATCATTTAGCGCTCGTACCGGAAATGATAAAAAAGAGCCGCCCAGATGCTCTAGTTGCCATTTTCTGGCACATACCTTGGCCGTCCGCAGCGCAATTCAATATATGTCCTTGGCGGAGGGAACTCCTACGCGGCATGCTCAATGCGGATCTCGTTGGATTTCACACGCAGCAGCACTGTAATAACTTCATCGAGACGGTCGGTAATGAGATCGAGTCGCGCATAGACTATGAGCAATTTGCAATATTCCGGGGCGCACATAAAACTGCGATTAAGCCGTTCCCCATATCAGTTGCATTCCCAGGTAGTGCTGAGGGTCACCCCGAGCCCAGCAATAAAGTGATCGACGCGCTTGGCATTCGCGGCGAACATCTAGTGCTCGGCGTGGATCGCCTTGACTATACGAAAGGAATACTGGAGAGGTTCAAGGGAGTCGAGTTTTTTCTTGAGGCCAACCCCACATACTTGGAGAATCTCACGTTGCTTCAGATTGCATCGCCATCTCGCGAGAACGTTGCACAATATCGGGAGTTTGCAATCCGCGTGACCGAGGAAGCGGAACGAATCAACAAGAGATTTGGCACAAACAACTGGAAGCCTATCGTGCTTGAGAAGCGAAACTACTCGCATGATGATCTCATTCACCTCTACCAGCTTGCGAATGTCTGCCTGATTACATCCCTGCACGACGGTATGAACCTTGTGACAAAAGAATACGCTGCTGCACGAAATGATGAATCTGGCGTGTTGATATTGAGCCAGTTCGCGGGTGCTTCACGCGATTTGAACGGCGCATTGCTCATCAATCCGTACAGTGCCGAGGAAACGTCCGCCGCAATTCATACCGCTTTGGTGATGCCGAAAACTGAGCAGCAACGTAGAATGAGGATGATGCGCACTTCTGTCAGCGATTACAACATCTATCGCTGGTCGGCCGAACTTATCAAAGCCCTCTTGCAACTTGAATAGTATGAAGGACGCGGCCAACCACATCGATTCGATCGTCGCCGATATTCGAAGCCGCGGCTGTGTTCTCATGCTTGATTTTGACGGCGTTCTATCCCCTATCGTAAAGCTCCCCTCAAAAGCACGCATATCGCCGATTGCCCGCCGATCATTGCTGGCCTGTGCCAAGAGGATGCCCGTGGCGGTAATAACTGGCCGTACGGTGTCTGATATTGAGAAGCGGGTGGGATTAAACGATGTTATATATGCAGGCAATCATGGGCTCGACTGGAAAATAGAGGGCCGCCTAAATCGCTATGAGGTCCCCGAAAATATCATGGCAGCGTTTGAAGTGGCGCGAAGTCTACTTTTGCAATATGCCAAACTGTTCCCAGAACTGGAAGTAGAAGATAATGATTTTAGCCTCGCGTTGGGATATCGTTCGCTTTCTGCTATGCAGGCGACACAATTCCGCATCGGAGCAATGGAGAAATCAGAGATTTTTGTTCGCGCCGGAAACATTCGCGTATTAGACAATCTATTTACATTTGAAATTACGCCCATGTCCGGTTGGACAAAGGGCAGTTGCGCGAAGCACATATATGGCCTAACCAGAAAAGGGAACGCCGTTGCGGTCTATATCGGTGACAGCTTAACCGACGAAGATGCCTTTCGCGTGTTCGCTAGGAGCGGCATTACTTTTCGTGTGGGCAAGTCAGATACAAGTCTCGCGCAGTATTATTTCAAATCACGTAGTGGGGTCAATCGATTTCTACACGATATTTCGATTGAGGCAAACCCCAGAAGAACTTGAACTACGGCAACGTTCGAATCAATCCTCGATCCAAACACCAATTGCGATTTCTTTTGTTGCCTAATATATGGTCGATCCCCTACTTCACCGTTGTTGTCCTCAATCGCCCACGGCACGCAGCACCATCCAGGGTCAGCTTGCCCCGAGGGATGATGAAGAACGACAGAAGGCGATTGATCTGGGCCATGATCTTTCAAAAATTCTTAACTCGCGCGATCTCATCAACTCCGAGGATGTTTTTCTCTCTGCCACAGGAATTACCGATGGCGAACTACTACGCGGAGTCCGACACACAAGTTTTGGAGCGATAAGTCACTCCATCGTGATGCGCGGTGAGAGCCACACTGTTCGCCTGATTGAGACCGAGCACAACCTTAGAAGCTAGAACGAATTTAATTGGCAAACCTGGCAAGGTCCGTCGTGTGTTCTCCAGAGCCGTCAAGGGCCACATAAGCAAAAATGAAACTGGGACTTCATAAACCTATTTCCTAAACTCTTGGGGCTGGAGAAATCCTTTACACCCCCCTATGGGGTGTGTATGATTACTCCCATGACGAAGGGCCTAGAGGCAAGCGAAATCGGCAAAACCAAGCCAATCGCTGATTTGCCATACTTATTTACTACGGCCGAAGCCCTTGCGAAGGGAATTCCAAGTTCCACATTTCATCGCCTCGCTCAACGTGGTGACATTCATTCAATAGCTCGTGGGCTCTATAGCCGAGATGCACAGAGCACAGTTGACCTGGATTTGGTGGAGATAGCCTCAAAGGCACCTAGCGCAACGATATGTTTAACATCAGCCTTAGTGGAACATGATCTGTCGGATGCAATACCCAAGAAATTGCACATTGCAATTCCTCGTGGTGCATGGGCACCAAGGACAACGGCGGCAGTCGCTTGGCATAGATTCGACCCAGAGAAATTTAACCTCGGTAGAGGAGAGCGACCAATTCCAGGTACAGATTTAACTATTGGGATTTACACGCCAGAGCGAACGCTCGCCGACCTTGCTCGTCATCCCAATTTAGATCAGGCAGAATTAATTGAAGGAATCCGTCGCTGGTTACGGAAACCAGGGAACCACCCTGCCAATCTCTTGAAAGTTGCTCGCAGACTTCCCGGAGCACGCTATCGAATTCAAACTATTTTGGAAATACTGTCATGACAATCGAAGGTGAGATTTATCGGGAGTTACAACGTCGGGCACGAGAGGCGGGCCGTAGCACTGCAGAATTCATGACGTTATACGTATTGGAAGGCTTTCTCTCTCGAGTTGCCCAGAGCCAATTTAGAGAACAATTAGTTCTCAAGGGTGGAGTTTTACTCGCCGCCTGGAATGCAAGAAGGCCAACCCGTGATATTGATTTTGCTGCACTTGGTACAAGTAATGAAACCAAATATGTGCTAGACGCATGTTGCACTATCGCGTCAATCTCCCAAGCCGATGGCATCACCTTTGATGTCGCCTCGGCTGCGGCTATCATTATTCGGGATGACGACGAGTACTCGGGTGTCCGAGTTTCGATGATGGCAAGAATAGCGACTGCACAGATTACATTTCACATTGATGTGAATGTGGGTGTCCAATCGAACCCGGTGCAGTCCAGGTAGATTATCCGCGCATATTAGACGACTCAATCCGAATTCAATTATTGGGCTACCCAATTTCTATGGTCTTGGCAGAGAAAGTCGTGACGGCGATCCAGCGCGGAACTGCCAGCACTCGTTGGCGTGACTTCGGAGATATCTATAATCTGATCCGAATTCATTCCTTATCGCTAAAAGAGATGAAGATATCAATCACTGCTGTATCAGCCCACCGCACAGTAGAAATAGGAGCTCTCCGAGAAGTGCTTTCGGACTACCCGCAAATTGGCCAAACCAAATATGAAAACTGGCGAATAAAACAAGATCGACTTGAATTACCAGAAGATTTCGGAGCGCTTTTGGATACCATCTACAAATTTACTGACCCCGTTCTCCGCGGTAGCGCGCACGAGACCTCCGCATGGGATCCAATCAGGTCTATCTGGCACTAATCAAGAAATCCCGTAAAGATAACTTGACCGACGTTGACACGAGAGAAAACCACGAAGTCCAAAAAAGAAATCCACCTATAGGGAATTCAGGTTCCGTGCACCCAGTTACTTAAAGTAGTTACACAATTTCTACATAACTAGAGCGCCAATTAAAGATAGCGTGTTACAGTCCTCTTGTTTCGTCGATACCGTATTTGTGTTCTATCAATTGAGTTGCAACCTGAAGCCTCGAGAGAATATCTCGTGGCTTTGGTGTTTCTAAAGTTCCAACTTTCAGAGACCAGAACAGCGAAGAATCGCATTTGTAACTTGTCTATCTAGTGGATGGGCACGCCGGCCCGGCTGCTGCTTGGTGCCAGTCCAGCCAACTCCTCCAGCAAAGTGCCATCGCGTCGTGGGACCCTCTCGCTCAGCGCAATTTCAGAGCGGGTTCGGACAACGCCCTCAAGATGCAAGATTGCTTGAATAACCGCCTCGAGATCTCGGTTATCACGCGCGACTACTCGGCAGAGCATGTCGGCATCACCAGTCATCGAGTGGGCCTCAACGACTTGGGCGAGAGTTGCCAACTCCTTGGCGAATGACTCGAGACTGCCCTGTTGCAACTGAATATGTACGAAGGCAAGAACCGGGAATCCCAGAGCCGCGTGACTGAGTTGGGGTGCGTAATCGCCAATGACTCCTTGTTCCGTCAATCTATCGAGCCGGGCCTGCACGGTTCCGCGAGCGAGTCCGAGCGTGCGCGCGTAATCGCGAACCCCCGCCCGAGGTCGGCTCAGGAGCTCGCCTAAGATGGCGCAGTCAATTTGGTCAAGGGACATGATTTCACCTCTCGTTGACTATGAATTCTGACATTAAATGGACCAATGGTCTAGCATTGTCGACTCCTCTTGTACCTATGGGACACCGATTGTTAGCATCATCGGACCCAGAGAAGCATCTCTCATGCACGCTCGTACTCGGAGGCCCGATGGACCAGCTCGATCCCATCGTTCAACTACTTGACACCACCGGCTCAATCATCGATGACTCGCGATACCGGTCCACGTTGGACGATGCCGCGCTTTCCGGTCTCTATCGGGACATGGTCTTGGTTCGCCAACTCGACGAACAAGCAACAGCCCTGCAGAGACAGGGGGAACTCGGCCTCTGGGCACCACTTCTGGGTCAGGAGGCCGCGCAGATCGGCTCGGCTCGAGCAATGCAGGACCAGGATTTCGCTTTCTCGACCTATCGGGAGCATGGGGTGGCATGGTGTCGCGGGGTTGATCCGGTTGACATGCTCCGATTCTGGCGCGGAACCATGCATCAAGCGTGGAATGCGAACCTGCATCGATTTTATGGCTATCAAATCATTATTGGGGCGCATGCTCTGCACGCCACTGGATATGCGATGGGTGCTCGACTCGCAGGGCGAGTAGGCACCGGCGAGACAGGACGAGACCAAGCGGTCGTGGCCTACTTTGGTGATGGCGCCATGAGTGAAGGCGATGTCAACGAAGCCTTCGTCTTCGCCACCGCCTATCAATCTCCAGTGGTTTTCTTCTGCCAGAACAATCAGTGGGCCATTTCTGAACCGACGAAGCGACAGAGTCTGATTCCGCTTGCCCGGCGGGCAAATGGATTCGGTATGCCCGGGGTGCGTGTGGATGGGAACGATGTCATTGCCTGCCATGCCGTCACCGCAGCGGCACTCAATCGTGCCCGGTTGGGCCATGGTCCGACCCTGATCGAAGCCGTCACTTATCGAATGGGTGCTCACACGACATCGGATGATCCAACGAAATACCGCGATGGTGCCGACGACGAATTATGGCGTGGCCGCGATCCGATCGAGCGACTGCGGATTCTTCTGCGGGCAAAGGGTCTTCTCAATGACGAGTTGCAATCCGAACTGGCCCGCGAGGCATCATCCCTTGCCGATCGGATGCGCGAGGGTTGCCGCGAACTCCCTGATCCGGATCCGCTATCTATGTTCGACCACGTTTATGCAGGCCCTGATGCTCGGATCGATGCGCAGCGGCGCGAAGTTGCGACCATCCTCTCCGAAGAGCGGATGAATTGAGATGACAGAGCTCAATATTGTTCAGGCGGTTAACCAAGGTTTGCGCCGTGCCATGGAGTCCGATCCGAAAGTTCTGCTCATGGGTGAGGACATCGGCAAACTCGGCGGTGTTTTCCGAGCAACCGAAGGCTTACAGAAGGATTTCGGTGAAGATCGAGTCATTGATTCTCCGCTGGCAGAATCTGGAATCGTCGGCACTGCAATTGGTCTTGCGCTCTACGGCTATCGACCGGTGATTGAGATTCAGTTCGACGGGTTCGTCTATCCTGCCTTTGACCAGATCGTGGTCCAGGTAGCCCGAATGAGATATCGCTCGGCCGGTGCCCTCTATCTTCCAATCACCATCAGGATGCCTTTCGGTGGCGGTATCGGATCGGTTGAGCATCACGGCGAATCGCCGGAGGCTTATTTCGCTTCCACTCCTGGCTTACGGGTCGTAGCCTGCGCCGACTCAACGGATGCATATTGGATGATCCAGCAAGCCGTCGCCAGCGATGACCCCGTTATCTTTCTCGAACCGAAGCGGCGTTATTATCAAAAAGGTGAGGTCGACACCACCGCAGATCTCTCGACAGTGCCGCCGATGTACAAGGCCAGGGTCATGGTTGAGGGTTCGGACTGCACGCTCATCGGTTATGGTCCAACGGTCACAACCTGTCTACAAGCAGCTCGGCTCGCAGCCGAAGACGGCGTAAAACTTGAAGTCATCGACCTGCGCTCGCTGAGTCCGCTCGACATGCCTACTCTTATAGAGTCGGTGATGAAGACAGGTCGTGCCGTTGTAGTTCACGAGGCATCAAGCAGCGGTGGCGTTGGCGGCGAGATCGGTCAATCATTGATGCAATCATGTTTCTACAATTTGAAAGCTCCAGTCTTGCGAGTAACCGGGTATGACACTCCATATCCGCCAAGTCGAATTGAGGATGACTATCTACCCGATGCAGACCGTATTCTGGACGCGGTCGAGAAGAGTATGAGTTACTAAGATGGCGACAAATTCAGAATTCGAGTTTCTGCTTCCTGATGTCGGGGAAGGATTGGAAGACGCTGAGATCGTCCAATGGAAAGTTTCAGTAGGTCAGCAGATCGCGGTCAACCAAATCATCGTCGAGATCGAATCTTCAAAATCATTAGTCGAGTTACCCAGCCCGTTCGCTGGAATAGTGCTCGAATTACTTGCCAGTGAAGGCCAAGTCGTGCGAGTTGGAGTTCCCATTATCCGAATCCAACGCGACGAGCCAGAGCGCGTCGCTGCAGTCGCATCGAATACGGAGAGAACAGAGATGCTGGTGGGTTCGGGCCCCCGAAATGAAGAAGCCCGACGCCAAAGGCGCGCACCACGCACCTACGGACGCGATGCCGCGTCACCGACACCAACACCAACACCACCTCCAACTCCGCCGACACCAGCAACTCCACCGATCGTGGAAAGTCACTCTGCTGGTTTGGCTAAACCCCCTGTTCGTAAATTAGCTCGCGAACTCGGAGTTGATCTGACTGGCTTCATCGGCAGTGGACCTGACGGTTCAGTCACTCGCGAAGATGTGTTGGCGGCCGCCGGAGAGAAAAAAGATTCTGCTACGCCATCCGAAAACTCGGGCGATAACTCTCGCGAAACCCGCACACCGATCCGAGGTGTGCGTCGGGCGATGGCTGAGGCAATGGTTGCCAGTGCCTTTACTGCGCCCCACGTTACTGAATTCATTACGGTGGACGTCACCGCTTCAATGCAGTTGCTCGACAAGCTTCGCACTGAACCGGAGTATGCGGGAATTCGGCTTTCCCCTCTGACGTTGCTCGCCCGCGCCATGTGTATCGCGGCCCGCCGGACGCCGCAGATCAACAGTTTCTGGGATGCGCCCGCGCAGGAGATTGTGACCAAGCACTATGTGAATCTCGGTATTGCAACTGCGACCGACCGTGGCCTGTTGGTGCCCAATGTTAAAGATGCCGACCAACTTACTGTGAAAGAACTGGCCCGGGCCATCGCTGTTGTCATTGAGGCAGCACGAGAGGGTCGGACAGTACCGTCGCAAATGGCGGGCGGGACTATGTCCATCACCAACATCGGTGTCTTTGGCATCGACGCAGGAACTCCAATCATGCCGCCCGGTGAATCAGCGATCGTCTCGCTAGGTGCAGTTGTCGATCGCCCATGGGTAATCGACGGCGAGATTGCCGTGCGACAAGTGACGACGCTCGCTTTGTCCTTCGATCACCGACTCGTCGACGGCGCCCAAGGCTCGAAATTTCTGGCCGACATTGCAGGGATGTTGCAAGAACCATCTCAACTCTTGGCGTGAGTCTGAATTACTTTTCTCGATTTCTCGAGTTATCTTTCTGATTCAAATAAAAAGAAAGGACCCGAGCGGATGAAACTGGACAATGGGAATCCAGCGTTCCACTCATCTTCTCCTCAAGAAGCGGATCGTAATTTCGATAGTAATAGCTCCGCAATCCCTGCTACCTCATGTGGATCATTGGGGGCCATCTTTTCAAAGATGTGTTCGAGACCTTTCGAGTTAACTAGGATCCCATTCACGGAATTTGGGCGAAGAAAAGTTGGCAGATCCCATTTAGCTTTATAAAACGCCAGGGCACCAAATACGGGAAATTTTACGCCTGCGTGTTCAAGCACTGTCTCTACAGCGAGGATCTGCTTGTTCACGCCGTCGACAAGATTTGTTCGGTTCCGCTTTCCAATCCAAAGTTGGGAGGTGCCGCCGACAAACTTTTCCATTCTCCCTCGAACCTCGATGGTGCCTTGGTAATTCTTCGCATCAACAATAAAAATGCCGGTACTAGTGACGGCCATATGATCGATGTTTGCCTTCGACCTTGGCATTAGCCGATCATGAATGGCTAAGAAACCGTACTTATCAGCCAAGTCATTTAGGAGCTTGCCAACTTCGACTTCTCCTTCCGCCCCCTTGCCCCACACCTTTGTTTGGTTTGAAGTCTGGGCTTTAGGAGTGATGTATTTACTGAGGAATGGATGCGAGATTTCAAAGTTCTCCTGATCGCGTTTAGCTTTTATCTGATCCCGATTATGGAACTTTTGACTCATAGCCAGAGCAGAACCCCCGGCTCTCCCCAGATCTTGCATCTTCGCGTGCTCTTTCGTAGTCAAATGGTCAGCATCGGTGTGAGACAGGCAGATCAAGATCCGTTGGGTCGGGTCCCACCATGCTTGACTCCCGATAGGGATGACCGACCCGCATTCTGAACACGAACCGACTCTCCTGACAGAAATTTTGCGATCCATTTTTGAGAGGATAATCGTTAACGAGATTCCATACAAGGTACCGAAAACGCAAATGTAGAGGTAATACAACAGTTCTTCGCATTCGAAACTATGCGCCAGAAGGGATGAATCTGGACTCTGGGTCTCTGTTTTGATCTTGACTTAGGCGCTGACAAAATCTTTTCGTGTCTATATCTTGGTGTCGTGAGTCAAGATCAATATGTAGCGCATTGCCTAGTTTCCAAGGGTTCTTCCTATCTCTTCCTTAGACGGCGCGATGATCGTTATCTGGGTGGACAGTGGGATATTCCTGGCGGGACTGTTGAAGTGGACGAGTCTCCAGAGGACGCGGCCGTCAGGGAATGCTTCGAGGAAACTGGATTCGGTGCAACGTGTGGAGAACTGATTACTCATTACACAAATGCAGACACTGAAGGGCGGGATTTAGTCTTCCACACGATGACGTACAGAATGAATTGGAAAGAAGAGCAAGCCACTAATGGAATCAAGATTTCGGAGGAAGAACACGACAAAGCAATTTGGCTAAGCATTGATGATGCTCTTGCCTTTCCTCTGGTTTGGCACGTGCGCCAGACATTGGATTTTGTGCGCTTGGGTGGATGAAACTGGGCACTGGGAATCCGCTCTGTCTTTAGAGGTTCTCCACAAATAACGTTATGGCCGCCACGATTTCTTTTAGGAGTCCTACGGAAGCCAAGGGATCTCCCGGTATTTCCAAACCGTGGTCTGCGCCAAGCAATTCTAGGACTTGCTGGCCACTCGCCTTTGCGATATCGCCATTCCATGAATCGTCGGCAGTCCCGCCAACCAATAAGGTCTTGCTTGTTACGCGTGATAAGGCTTCAACTAATTCAGGCCTATTTAGGAGTGGCGTGAGCCAGATCGCCGGCAAACCACGTTCAATCACTAAAGGCAAGGCGAGCGAACCTAGAGACTTACCAACAACAAGAGGAACCTGGCTAGAGAATTTGTCTAGCGTCGTCTTCACTCTTCCAATAAGAGCCTCCTCGGAAAGGAGATCTTCTGGTTCCCACCAAACTTCTTCTACGGACCATCCTTTAGTTAATAGCACATTCCATGCGTAATAGAGGAGAGGGTGGTGCGGCGAGTAGTTTCGGCCAGGTAACAACACAGCCACTCTGCCGTTTGTGCCCTGATGAAAAGTCACCAAAAAAGTCTACCTAGCAGGAGGGTGAAGTGGGGCAGTCTCTTGCAATCTCTCATTGAATTCGCGACAAAGTGCGCTCGGCGAAATGAAACTGGGCACGGGTATCCATCTTTCCAATGCGGAAAGAGCTAGTTAATCTCGATGTATTCACGGGGAGATCCATCCCAAGTCACTCTAAGTCTTGCAGCCGCCGCAATTGCCGTCGCTATCTGCTGACGTCCTGATTCTCCCCAATTGAGCAAATCATTCGTATGGATGGGTGGAACCCATAGTCTCGCGTACTTCCTCCTAGTGTTCGGATCAGACGCGCTTGGGGTTATTTGATCGATCAAGCCGACCAATCGCACTTGAGCAAATTCCTCATCAACTGTGATGAGTTGATACCCCAGATAATTGAGAGAGGCAATCGCTATCTGTACTTCTTCTTCAGCTTCTCGAATGAGAGTTTGGAACACACTCTCGTCGTTTTCAGGTTTGCCACCCGGAAGGTTGTACTTTCCTCTGTCTTCCAGCAGAAGGATTCGCCCATCAAAATTAAAGATGAATCCATAAACTTGGCGAATTTCTAAGCCTTTTGGGACTTCAGACTCGATCCATTGGTAAGTACTCACGCGCAATCACCGTCCACACAGTGGAAGAGAGTCTGGCGCATCTCATTACTTTAGACCGTGCGTCCGAGGGAATGAAACTGGGCACTGGGAATCCATCATCGGATTTGCGTGAGTACCCTAGTAAATATCATAGGAATCCAAAATGTGCGTGAGTTGCTGGGATGTTGTCTTCGCCAATTCTCCTCCGGTGAAGCGCTCATCATTTGTAATTTCAACGTTCAATTCGATTGGAAAATTGGAGGGTATGGTTCCTGCGGTCTCCAAATCCACTTCCGCAAGTATTAGGCCAGTTAGCCGCCCGCCGAACTCATCTATTGCGAGACTTTGCCCACCGATGGGGTTAATCCATCTCACCTTCTCCAACTCATTCGCAGGTAGTCGAGCAAAGAGGTCGAACTCTTTTGCAGACAAGTAAATGGTTGTGTGAGCATTCTCTGAAGGAGAACTCCCATCAAATCTTATTTTCTGGCCCAGCTTGAAAACGGTGGGAAGTCCAGATTCTTCAACCCGTCGTAACCGAAGTCGAGTTCCAACCAAATATCTGTCTTGGATAAACAGGCATCTGGGGTTGTTCGACATAGCAATGCGATTCCGAATTAAGAATCGTCTCTCATTCTCTATAAGCGCATATTTGAGTGAAATCGACTCACCATTAAACATTGGTGATCCCTTGTCAGAAGCCATATCCGTAATCTAGTTCAAAATTTGGAAGTCCGAACGTTTGTTTGTCAGAAATTAGAAAGGGGTCCTAGGTTTTCACCCAAGACCCCTGCTCAATCTTTTCGACTTCTTGATCGATGCCACTAGATCAGCCAAGAGAGTTTGAGACTACGGTGTCAGCGACGGGGATCGAACCCGCACCTTCGATTTGGCAAAAATAGATATGCTGCCGATTACAACACGCCAACATCGCGGTCGAAGTCTCGATCAAATCGAAATGCTCTCGATTGATGAAAAGTGATTCTATGGATACTTCCTCAGTGTGGAATAACAAATGGACCCGATAAATAATCGAGTCCATTTGCCTGCCAAACCGAAGGTATGAAAAGTATGCCAGAAATAGAAGTTACGCAAAGTAGTCATTGTTGGCACGAAGAGATGGAACTAGGCGCTGGGTTTCGATCGTAAATCGATATCGAAAGAGTGTTTCCATACTCATGTTCGAAATCGAGAATGAAATGGCCCCCGTTGACGAAACGGAGGCCACCCCAGGTATATGCGACTGGTGAGAGTCGAACTCACCGCCTTCCATTCGTCATATAGATGCTCTATCCGCTGAGCTACAGCCGCATATGCGAAAGTTATATTTTTGGCCCGTTATTTGTGCTTGAGGAATTTCACATGTTGATAAAGGAATCCTGTTAAGAGTGTTAAGATTTAACACCATTCGTCATATGGCAAAGACCCCCTGGCTGAATTGCCAAGGGGTCTTTTTAATGTTTAAAGTGCCGGGAGAATCCAAAAAAGTGCGCCCGCAGGGATTCGAACCGAAAACCTTCTGCTTATTAACGACCGTGCCAGCGCGGCGAGCGTTTTTCCTTGAATGCAAGAGGCCCTTCTTGCGCGTCTTCGCTGAGATAAACCGGATTCCAAATTTCATTTGCACGCGGACGCGCATCTCCAAGAATTGCTTCAAGTGTGCCGCGCACCATGGCTTTGCCGGCAGCCACTGAGAGCGGAGCATTAGCAGCGATTTGTTCTGCAAGAGCTCGGCTCGTAGAACGTAGTTCTCCGGAGGGAACCACGAAGTTGATTAGACCCAGATTTTGAGCTCTGAATGCAGAGATGGGCTGCGCAGTCATAAGAAGTTCGAGGGCGATCCGTGGTGGAATCAACAGCGCAAGTGGCGCGGCCCATGGTGCACCTCGCCCGTAGTGTGCCTCCGTAATTCCGAAGGTCGCATGACTGGCAGCAATGACGAGATCGGCGCTTTGGGCGAGAAAGAAGCCCCCGCCAAGGGCGGTTCCGTTAACAGCGGCGATAACTGGTTTGTGACTAGCTAAATCAGAAATGAAATCGTCAGGAGGAATAGTGAGGTGTTCTTCGGACATTTCTTTGAGATCGGCTCCGGCACTAAATGCGATGTTACCTGTCGCCGTGATGATCAGAATCTTTGCCCGATCATTCTTATTGAAAGATTCAAGTGATGAACTGATGCCGTTACGAACAGCGGCGTTAAGGGCATTGCGTGAATCCGGCCGATTGATAGTGATGGTGGCGATGCCATCAGAAACTTCGTAAAGCAACTCGTCGTTTGTAATCATTGCGCATTCAATCCCAGGCTGCGGGCGATCAGAATTTTCTGCACTTCGCTGGTTCCTTCGCCGATTTCCAGAATCTTAGAGTCACGATAATGTCGAGCAACAGAGTATTCATCCATGAATCCATAGCCCCCAAAGATCTGCGTGGCGGCACGGGCGTTGTCCATCGCGGCTTCACTTGCTACTAATTTGGCGATCGATGCTTCGGTCTTAAAATCTTTGCCTGCTGCCATCAGGAAAGCCGCGTGGTAATAAGCAAGGCGTGCAACGTGCGTGCGCGCTTCCATTTCTGCAATTTTGAAGGCAATCGACTGATACTCGCCGATCGTTTTCCCGAACGCTTTGCGTTCTTTGGCATAGCGTACGGATTCATCAATGCATCCTTGTGCTGCTCCTACAGCCAGCGCTGCGATCGCGATGCGCCCCTCATCCAATGCCTGGAGAAAATTGGCGTAACCCCGTCCACGCTCACCTAAGAGATTGCTCGCTGGAACACGAACGTCAGTGAACGAGAGTGGATGCGTATCAGAGGCATGCCAACCGACCTTGAGATAGGAGGGTTCGACGACGAAACCGGGTGTTCCATTTGGAACGATGATCGTGCTGAGCTCCTTTGTTCCATCGGGCTTCGTGCCAGTTATGCAGGCGACGATGACCAAGGAGGTGATCGACGTGCCTGAATTGGTGATAAAGGTTTTAGCGCCATTTATCACCCACTCATCGCCTTCTAGCCGCGCAGTCGTGCGCAGACCGCTGGCATCGCTGCCGCCGTCCGGCTCAGTTAGGCCGAATCCGGCAAGTGCTTGGCCGCTGAGGAGAGCTGGAAGGAATTTCTTCTTCTGCTCATCAGTTCCCGTTCGATAAATCAGCATCGAACCCAGACCGACTCCAGCTTCGACGGTGACGGCAACGCTCTGATCGATACGAGCCAACTCCTCAATTGCTAGACAGAGCGAAAGAAAGTCTCCACCCATCCCGCCCACTTCTTCCGGAAAGGGCAGACCGAAAATTCCCATTGCCCCCATCTTTTTGATCACGTCATAAGGAAAGGATTGCTCCCTGTCGTGTTTGGCTGCCACAGGAGCGAGAACGTTGTTGGCGAACTCTCGAACAGTTTTCGCCAGAGTCTGATGATCCTCGGACAATTGCATTAAGACTGAATTCATTCCTTTTCCGCCATTTCGTTGTTATCCATCAATGCGATTGCAGTCTTTGAGCGGATCGCCAGTCCGCTCGTGTCACGTAGCCAGCGGCTCGTGTCAAGTAGTGCTTCGAAGTTGATCCCTGTGGAGATTCCGAGTCCGTGCAATTGCCAAACGAGATCCTCGGTAGCAAGGTTTCCTGTCGCGCTTTTGGCAAACGGACATCCACCCAGACCTCCGATGGAGGAGTCAACAGTTGTCATACCTTCCATAAGTGCAGTGAGTGTGTTCGAAAGCGCCTGCCCGTAAGTGTCATGAAAGTGAACCGCAAGGAGCGAACGCGCGATACCGCGCGCCTCTAATGCATCCAGTAGATCTATAACATCACCGGGTGTCGCGACTCCGATGGTGTCGCCCAAAGAAAGTTCGGTGATTCCATCTGCGAACAGCCTCTCCGCCACATCGACTACTTGTTCTGCACTCACCTTTCCTTCCCAAGGATCGCCGAAGCACATCGAGATGTATCCACGCACTCGAAGACCCGCATCTCGTGCCTGCTTGATGACCGGACGGAAAATTTCCAGCGAACCCGCAACTGTGTTGTTGAGGTTCGCCTTTGCAAATGACTCGGTCGCGCTGGCGAATACTGCGATCTCTTGCACACCCGCCTTTATTGCACGGTCGAGTCCTCGCTGATTCGGAACCAAGGCACTCATCCGATGTTTCGCAAGCAGGGGCGCCAACTCGGCTAACAATTCTTCGGCATCTGCCAAGGCAGGGACGACATCGGGTCGCACGAAACTAGCGACTTCGATTGCGGGAATTCCCGCGCCTGCCAGGCGTTTGATCAACTCTGCTTTCACTGCAGTCGTTAGAACCATGCTCTCGTTCTGCAACCCGTCCCGCGGTCCAACTTCATAAACGGTGACTGCTTTAGGTAATTCGCTGTGATCAAACATCTTCCACCACCTCGAGTAAGAGCTGCCCCACTCGCACATTGGCATTTAAAGTCACGTTGCAGTGCAGAACGTGGCCAGAGTGCCTGGCGCGAACAATGTGTTCCATCTTCATCGCTTCGATAACAACCAGCGGATCGCCGAGTGTTACCTGATCACCAATAGCCACATTCAATGCGATCACCACCCCCGGCATCGGACTCACAATTTCGTCACTCAACCGATCTTTCGAAACACGCCGCTCATTCGCCTCTTTGATGAGCCACGTACCAAAGGATCGATGATGAAGCCAGTAGTTATCATCATCGCGATACGAGTCCACCACCAGAGATGAGCGAGTACCTGTTGGCACATCATGACGGACGCCGTCGATATACGCCGCAATCGTCGCGTGCGGCATACCGTTAAGGCGCCATCCATCTGCGCGCCAGGACCCAACGTTCGAAGAAGAGGCTGCTATCGCCGCGTACGCAGTTAGGACTGCCGGTGACGGAAGGGCACGTTCAAGCTCGCATGCCTCGAGGAATTTTGTGTCGTAGTTGGATTCTGCAATGTCGCTCAGGTGCAACAGTTGGATGAGGAAGTCGATATTTGTGGTGACGCCTAGTAGGACGGTATTACAAAGTGTCTCTCGCAAACTTTCGAGGGCAGAAGGTCGGTCTTTGCCCCAACAGGCGACCTTGGCCAACATTGGGTCAAATGAAGATGAAATGAATGCGCCATCCTTGATCGCCGAATCTGTCACAGTGTGGGAGGTATTGGCTGGCTTGAATTTGCCAACGACTCCACCGGTTGGAAGAAAGTCGTTGAATGCGTCCTCGGCATAAATGCGCGCCTCGATGGCGTGTCCGGTGAATCCGCTCGTCGGTATTACATCATTTAACCGTTCGCCGGCGGCCAATCGCAGCTGGCATTCGACCAGATCCAACCCGGTGATCATCTCGGTAACGCGGTGCTCCACCTGCAGGCGCGTGTTCATCTCCATGAAGTAAAAAGTCTCCGGCGCATCGGCGTCGACGAGGAATTCAATGGTGCCTAAGTTCTGGTAGCCGATGGCCGAAGTCAGAGCTACTGCTGCGGCACCCATGATTTCGCGATTGCTCTTCGAAAATCGCGGCGCCGGTGCTTCTTCCACAACTTTTTGATGGCGTCGCTGCAGCGAACATTCCCGCTCTCCTAAATGCGTGCTACTTCCATAGTTGTCAGCCACAACTTGAAATTCGATGTGCCGGGCATGCAGAAGATACTTCTCCACAAGCAGGCTCTCGTCGCCAAATGCAGTCTTCGCTTCACGACGCGCGCTCGGAAGTACTTCGCGTAATTCATCAAAGTCGCGGGCCACATGGAGACCTTTTCCGCCACCACCGGCGGCAGGTTTGACCAGCAAAGGAAATTGCAAACCACGACAGGCGTCGAGCAACTCTGCGTTCGACATGGAAGATTCACCAATACCGGGCACGACGGGGACTCCTGCTCTCATCGCATAATCTCGCGCTGAGATTTTCTCGCCCATTGCAGTCATTGCGTGCGCTGGCGGGCCGATGAAGATGAGCCCTGCCTCCTGACATGCTTTCGCGAGCTGCGCATTCTCTGCAAGGAATCCGTAGCCGGGATGGATGGCTTGAGAGTTGCTAGCCAGGGCGGCGGCAATTATCTGTTGGATATCGAGGTACCCACTCTGTTGCACGTCATCGAGAAGATAACTTTCCGAAATTCGCGCGACATGCAGTGAGTCGCGATCGTGCTGGGTATAGACGCCGACAGCGTCAATACCAAGTCGCTCCAATGTTCCATTGATCCGGAGGGCGACCTCTCCGCGATTGGCAATAAGAACTTTTGCAAACACCATTACATCCGAAAAATTCCGAAAGAACTTGCCGGCAATGGTGAAAGACCAGAGATTGATAGAGCGAGCGATAGGACTCGGCGAGTATCTCGCGGATCGATAATTCCATCGTCCCAAAGCCGGGCAGTCGAGAAATATGCGCTGCTTTCTCTCTCATACTTTGCGCGGATTGGCTCCTTGAATTCCTCAACCTCCTCCGACGTCCAATGCTCGCCTTTTGTCGCAAGTTGGTCCTTTTTGACAGTGGCCAGAACCGAAGCAGCTTGCTCCCCACCCATCACCGAAATGCGAGCATTGGGCCACATCCAGAGAAAACGCGGATCGTATGATCGCCCGCACATGGAATAGTTGCCCGCGCCAAAAGAGCCGCCGATAATCACAGTGAATTTCGGCACTCGGGCGCAGGCCACCGCAGTCACCATTTTGGCGCCGTGTTTGGCGATACCGCCAGTCTCGTATTCGCGACCGACCATGAAACCAGAAATATTCTGCAGGAATACCAGAGGGATCTTCCGCTGGTCGCAGATCTCAATAAAGTGAGCGCCCTTCTGAGCGGATTCGCTGAAGAGAACACCATTATTAGCAATGATTCCCACTAAGAAGCCGTCGATATGAGCGAAACCCGTGACCAGCGTTTCGCCAAACTCCGCCTTGAACTCGAGGAATCGACTTCCATCCACGATTCTGGCGATAACCTCATGAACATCGTAAGTCGTTCGCGTATCAGTGGGCACGATGCCGAGGATTTCCCCATCGCTATACAGCGGCGGCTCCACCTCTGAATTTGGCGTCAACCAACTTACGCCTTGGGGAAGTGTGGAAACTATTGAGCGAATAATTATGAGTGCCTGACCCTCGCTCTCGGCCAAGTGGTCAGTAACCCCCGAGATGCGCGAATGCATTGCTCCGCCACCCAAATCCTCTGCTGACACTTCTTCGCCAGTTGCGGCTTTAACCAACGGTGGGCCAGCTAGGAAGATGTGACCCTGCCCCGCAACGATTACGTTCTCATCGCTCATAGCGGGAACATATGCACCTCCCGCCGTGCAGGCTCCGAGTACTGCAGAGATTTGTGGAATTCCTGCTGCGCTCAATCGTGCTTGGTTGAAAAATATCCGACCGAAATGTTCTCGGTCTGGAAACACCTCATGTTGCAACGGCAGATAAGCTCCACCCGAATCGACCAAGTAAATGCACGGGAGGCGATTCTCAAATGCGATATCTTGCGCACGTAGATGTTTCTTCACTGTCATGGGGTAATACGTCCCACCTTTTACCGTCGCATCATTTGCAATAATCATTGCTGGACGGCCGCTGATGATTCCAATACCCGTAATCAATCCTGCGCCTGGCGCCTCATCGCCGTACATGCCATTCGCAGCCAGCGGTGAGAGCTCGAGGAATGGCGAACCTGGATCTAGAAGATGAGTTACGCGATCGCGCGGCAGCAACTTTCCGCGATCTTGATGACGGATGCGTGTGCTTTCTGGACCCCCGAGGGCGGCGCGGGCCATCTGCGCCATGAATTCATCAATGAGATCTCGGAACGCAGCATCTCTTTCGCGGAAGGAAGGCTCTCGCAGATCGATCGTCGTCAATAGTCGTGGAAAACTCATGATCCTCCGCTACTGTTAGTGTTCATTAACATTGTTAGGATAGTCGCTTAGCTACCGAGTTTGGAAGACCTCGAGGCGACTTTTTGATTTGGAGGAATAATGGGGACTCGTGAGCGTCTTCTTGAAAGCGGAGCTGCGCTCTTTGCCGCCAAGGGTTTCAATGGCGTTGGCGTTGAAGAACTAGGCGAATCGGTCGGCCTCACCGGTCCCTCGATGTACCGGCACTTTCGCACGAAAAGTGCCCTGCTCGGGGAGATGCTCATTACCGTTAGCAAGTCACTGCTCGAGGGAGCGACTGAAGTGATCGAGGAGAATCTCGATCCGCAGCAAACTCTCTCCGCATTGATCGAACGTCACGTCGAATTCGCGATCACTTATCCCGATCTCATCAGAGTCCACGAGCGCGACTTTAGTAATCTCGAAGAAGATGATGCCCGGCAGGTTCGACGCCTGCAACGGCGATATGTCGAACTCTGGGTAGATCAAATCCAACTAGTGCGGCGAAATGACACACCAGAGACTGCCCGCACCATGGCGCACGCAGTCTTTGGATTGCTCAACTCAACACCACGGCTGCGATCCACTCAGCGACGCAATGAAGTTGCCGCGCTCATGCTTGGCTTGGCGCAGCGAGCTTTACTGCCTTGATTTTGAGAAAGTTTCCTACTAGTGAATGTTAAAAGAATTTAATATATCCGTGAGTTCCTCAGCTGTTGTTTTAGCAAGTGCGCCTCCCGTGAAACGTTCATCATTGGTGACTTCGTCGTTCAAATCGATCGGAAACATGGCGGGCAAGGTACCAGTGCTTCCCAGATCCACCTCCGCAAGGACGAGGTTGGCCAACGAACCACCGAACTCATCAAACTCCCATCAACTCTGATCTTCTGTCCGAGTTTATAAACTACTGGAAATCCAGATTCCTCAACCTGCCGCAATCTGAGTCTCGTTCCAATCAGATATCGGTCTCGAATATAGAGGCGTCTTGCGCCGCTTGTCGTGGCAAAAGGACTTCGAATTAAGAATCGTCTTTCATTTTCCACATGCGCGTATTTGAGCGATATTGACTCACCCTTAGACATTGGTAAATTTCCCTCAGAAGTCATGTGCATAATCTCAGTCAAATGGCGGAAGACAGAATGGCTTTTTAGAAGTAACTGAAAAGGGTCTTAAGTTTTCACTCAGGACCCCCTCTTAATGCTTAAATCAACGACCGATTCCCAGTTTTATCCCACCGAGCGCGCCCGAAGGGAAGAAACTGAGAATTAGGAGTCAATTCTTTTTCTACCATTGAAAACGCAAATAGGCAGTAGGTTGTCACGATGAATTCAGAAATCGAGATAGTCAATGCCCTAGATCCCAGATGTCTAGAACTCGAAACTGCTGGTTATACAGTTGTCGGAGAATCATGGGGAGCGCATCTGCGCTTAAGCGACCCTATCGATTTGAGTCTATATGCGGGAAAGATTTCTGGATTACAGACGTTGGGATATCAGGTGGAATCCCTTGCACTCGGCCTTGCCAACCAGGTTCTAGAACTTGAAGTTACGAACAATCCCGATTACCCATACACACCAGCAACCGCGCATGCCACGCCGACTTTTGAAAGCACGAGGAACTTATGGAAAGCGGGCAACGGGGTTTTCGGCGCATTCAAAGAAGGACTACTCGTAGGAGTAGTGGCCGCATCCAAGGGAGCGAAGGAAGTAAATATAGATTTCGGTAGCGTGAGAAGAGAACACCGAGGCTTGGGAGTGGGATCTGCAATTGTGTCGCTCGCGATAAGTACCTACGCGAATCTTGGAGAGCGTCTTTTTTCGACTGGGGGCGCAGCAGTCAATGAAGCGAGTCATGCAACAGTGAGAAGTCTTGGCTTTGCGGTAGACGAACAATGGCGAAGTTATCAAAGACCGAACTAGTAATCCTCAGGAAGAGAGGTCTTTAGCGCGCCCGAAGGGATGAAACTGGAAGTTGGGAATCGGTCGTTCCGATCTATCTTCGAATTGAGTGGTTCATTTCCGTATTACTCAGAAAAGAGGAGAATAAGCGCAGATCCATCCATACGCCTGAGAAAGGTCATCACAGTGACAAGAACATATGTAATTACGGGCGCTGCCTCTGGAATTGGAGCGGCTACTTCGGCCTTGCTTAAGGAACGTGGTGCCAAAGTAATTGGAGTGGATATTCATAACTCCGATATCAGCGCCGATCTGAGTACCTCCATCGGACGTAAAGATGCTGCAAGGAGTGCCATAAAGCTGAGTGGAGGAAGCATTGATGGTGTCATCCCTTGCGCTGGATTGGTGTATTCAATTGCCCCGACTGTTTCCGTCAATTTCTTCGGAGTCACTGAGTTTCTCACCGAGCTCCTCCCAACTCTGAAAAATAGTTCGGCGCCAAGAGTCGCCATACCAAGTTCGATGGCGTCCCTATTTCCCATTTCTTCTGAATTAGTCGATGCAATGCTCGCCAATGATGAGGCGCGGGCCTTACTAATTGCGCAAGGGCTAGTTGATCAAGGGCCTAAAACGGCAGGACTGATTTATGGTTCGACCAAGCGCGCACTTAGTCGTTGGATTCGTCGTGAGTGCATCAAACCGGAATGGGCGGGGGCAGGGATCCCACTCAATGCCGTCGGACCTGGAATTGTCGAGACCCCGATGGTCGCAGGATTGATTGCTACTGAAGAGTCCAGAACCGCTATGGATGCGATGATTCCTATGCCGCTCAACCACTACCTCAAAGCCCGGCAAGTTTCTTATCTGCTTGCTTGGCTTACCAGTGAGGAGAACACCCATACAACTGGTCAGACGATCTACATTGATGGCGGCGCTGATGCATCAATCCGAGGTGACAACATCTGGAGTTAATTCACCAGTGCGACCGAAGGGATGAAACTGGGCATCGGAAATCTCAATTGTTATTGTCTCAATGAGAGGATTCCAAGGAAGGAATTGCCAATAGTTCGGTATAGAAACACTAAAACCTCGAGATGTTCTCTCGAGGTTTTAGGTAGTAACTCAACAAACAGAGTCTGTTGCGCCCCCAACGAAGTTCTGAAACTGTAGCACGAATCGGAATTCACTGGTTGTGCTTTGCGAAATACAGATGATTACTCTCTGTGACTTTCCCCTTTAACTAAAACAAGTTCTCCACATGCTCCCGCAAAGCAGCAAATCGCCAAGGCCCCATCCTCTGACTTACGCGAGGTGCCTCTGTAGCTCAACGGAAAGAGCACGCCTCCAACGAAGGCGGAGATACGGGTTCGAATCCCGTCAGGGGCACATCACCAGAAAGGCTCCACTTACTGTGGAGCCTTTCTTAGTGCCTATAGCAATGCGGGCGAGCAAGGTTTGTTAAAGTCGCAAACGTAATTAGAACAGAGTGCGCCCGAAGGGATGAAACTGGGCACTGGGAGTCAATCGTTCTTCTAGCCTAAAAAGGAGCAAGTGGGTAGTAGATTCTGAAGGTGAATTCAGGATTTGATAAAGTGCAAATTGATATTGCTCTCGATGTTTCAGTCGGTGACTGGATCAGAGAATCTTTGGATCCATGGGTAGCTTTTTCTGAAATCCCGGTCACTATTGGAATAGTCATTCCTAAAGGGTTCGAGAGTTATGTACTGGTTCGCCATACCGGTCCGGGTGATCACCAAGGAGGACTCGGAAATGAAAGCCTCGGAACGCTAGTAGAGATACTCTCCAATTTCACAATTACCCCCGAAGAGTGCTTTTTTGCATTATGGGAGGGGTATGGATGGATGCATGCGGGAAGCATCGCGACTCTCAAACCTCTTCGACACCCAATACTTCATAGATTTTTTCTGCGAATTTCGATCAAGATCAGCGCTAGGAGGTTTAGAAGGAGAATTCGGACGCAAGTTCAATCGCTGGATCACTTAGAGTCGCACACTTTGCCGGTAGGGATCATGAAATCGGAGCGATTTAAACTCCCTAATCGCGAATATTTGCTGATGCGTGGCCCATTATCAGAGGCTAGAAAGATCGGTTGGGTATTCTCCGAGTCGTTTCAGTCTCAATCACCTAACCTCTTGTGGCCAAGTGATCGGGGTTGGATATTGGCGACAGAGATTGACTTCAACGTAACTCTCATTGGTGGGAGCGAAAGTTTAGTAGCAGCAATTTTGAATGCTGGTTCGCTCTCCGCCGAACGCTTTAAAGTAACTGACACGATCGAGCAGTTGAAAGTGGCTGAATATTAATTGATTTGAATGTGAAAAAAGGGCTGCACCATGACTAGTAGTGACGCCCTTCCTCATAACTGCGCCCGAAGGGATGAAACTTGGCACTGGGTTTCGATCGTAAATTTGTAACTAAATCGTGTTTCCATACTCATGTTCGAAATCGAGAGTGAAATGACCCCCGTTGACGAGACGAAGGCCACCCCACGTATATGCGACTGGTGAGAGTCGAACTCACGACCTTCCATTCGTCAGGTGAATGCTCTATCCGCTGAGCTACAGCCGCATTCGCGAACCATATTTCCTAGGCGAATTTCGGCGTGAGCGATGGGTAACTCTATGTTTATCGTAGAACCTTGGGGAAAAGTGTTACCATTTATTTAGTCAGGTGGATGCAAAAAGCCCCCAGGTAAATCTGGGGGCTTTTTCTATAGTCAAATCGATTTTGGTTGTGCACCCGAAGGGATTCGAACTAGCTAATACTCTCGGTCAGGATCGACACACGATTATTGGAGACAGAAAGAAATCCGCCGTGAACTTCAAATTCGCTCACGGCGCCATCGAGAGCCTTAATACTTACTTTTCCATCAACTAGTACACCAAAGAGTGGTTCGTGACCTGGAAGTATTCCCAGGTCACCCTCTACGGTACGTGCAGAAACCATCTTCGCCTGCCCGGACCAGACCCTTGCTTCTGGAGTTACGAGTTCTACTCCAAGCACACTTTCAGACATGATCTATTAACCCTTAGCCAATTCAGCAGCCCGGCGCTCAACGTCATCGAGACCGCCGCACATGAAGAATGCTTGTTCTGGAACGTGATCGTACTTTCCATCTGCAAGTGCTTCGAAGGCTTCGATGGTGTCGTTTAGTGGAACGAACGAACCCTCAAGGCCGGTGAAGACCTTGGCGACGAAGGTATTCTGGGAAAGGAAGCGTTGAATACGGCGAGCGCGCCCAACGAGAATCCGGTCCTCTTCAGAGAGTTCGTCGATACCAAGAATTGCGATGATGTCCTGCAAATCCTTGTAACGCTGCAGAATTTGCTTAGTCCGGTTGGCAACTCGGAAGTGGTGCTCGCCAATGTAGCGCGGATCCAAGATACGCGAAGTTGAATCAAGTGGATCTACCGCTGGATAAATACCCAATTCGGAAATTGGGCGCGAGAGAACTGTGGTCGCATCCAAGTGAGCGAAGGTGGTGTGAGGAGCTGGGTCGGTGATGTCATCGGCAGGCACATAAATAGCCTGCATCGATGTAATCGAGTGACCGCGGGTAGAAGTAATGCGCTCCTGAAGCTGGCCCATTTCATCGGCAAGTGTTGGCTGGTAACCAACCGCAGATGGCATACGTCCAAGCAGAGTTGATACCTCAGAACCTGCTTGAGTAAAGCGGAAGATGTTGTCGATGAAGAGCAGAACGTCCTGCTTCTGAACATCGCGGAAATACTCAGCCATCGTGAGCGCAGAGAGAGCGACACGAAGACGGGTCCCTGGTGGCTCGTCCATCTGACCGAAGACCAAGGCGGTCTTATTGATAACGCCGGTCTCGGTCATTTCCAAGAAGAGGTCGTTACCTTCACGAGTACGCTCTCCAACACCGGCGAATACGGAGACACCGCCGAAGTTTTCAGCTACCCGGTAAATCATTTCCTGAATTAGAACGGTCTTACCAACACCGGCACCACCGAAGAGGCCGATCTTTCCGCCCTTTACATATGGTGTGAGTAGGTCGATGACCTTGATGCCGGTCTCGAACATCTCGGTCTTTGACTCAAGTTGATCGAATGCTGGCGCATTGCGGTGAATTGGCCAACGCTCTTTGATATCGAGAGATGATGTTGGAACATCGAGTGACTCGCCTAGTGTGTTGAAGACGTGTCCCTTGGTGACATCACCGACTGGCACTGAGATCGCAGAGCCGGTGTCGCTCACTTCAGCACCACGGACCATGCCGTCAGTTGGCTGCATCGAGATAGCGCGCACGAGGTTGTCTCCGATGTGTTGAGCTACCTCCATCGTCAACATACGAGTCTGACCGTTCATGGTCACATCAACGTGTAGTGCATTAAAGATCGATGGCATTGAGTCGGCGGGGAATTCAATATCCACCACTGGTCCAATAATGCGCGCTACTCGACCTTTACCGGTTACTGTCGACATCATTCTCTCCCTGCACTAGCCGAGGCAAGCGCGTCTGCGCCGCCAACAATTTCACTGATTTCCTGGGTAATTTCGGCCTGACGGGCCGCATTCGCACGCCGCGTGAGCGACTTGATTAAATCATCAGCATTGTCAGTCGCTGACTTCATCGCACGACGGCGAGCAGCGTGCTCGGAAGCAGCTGATTGCAACATCGCGTTGAAGATTCGAGCTTCGATATAACGGGGAAGCAACGCGTCAAGCACGCTGGTTGCATCCGGTTCAAACTCATACATTGGCAGCAAGCCCTCAGGAATTGGTTCGTCAGTTTCGACAACCTCGAGGGGCAGCATTCGCTTTGCCATGGCAGTCTGGGTCATCATTGATTGAAATTCGGTATAGATAATGTGAATCTCATCGATTCCAAAATCTTCACTTGATGCATCCGCCACAAACGCCTTGATGAGTGCGTCAGCAACTTCCTTGGCATTTTCATAAGTCGGACTATCGGAGAATCCCGTCCATGATCCAGCAACAGCACGGTTGCGGAACTTGTAGTAATTCACCGCTTTGCGTCCCACCAAGTATGGGCGGACTTCCAGACCGCGCTCTCTCAGAAGGGTCGCGAGTTGCTCGCCTTCCTTAATCGCGTTGTTTGAATAAGCACCGGCCATGCCTCGATCAGATGTAATAATCAAAACCGCTGCGCGCATTGGATTCTCTTCTGCAGTGGTCAACGGGTGGTCCGTGGAGGAATAAGTAGCCAACGCGGAAACCGCGCGGGTCAATTCGTTTGCATACGGAGTGGAGGCCCAAACTTTTTGCTGCGCCTTGACAATACGAGAGGCCGAAATCAACTCCATAGCCTTCGTAATCTTTTTAGTCGCTTTTACCGAACGCATCCGGCGGCGATAAACGCGTAGTTGGGCTCCCATTGTTTACTTCTTTACCGCCGGCGCAACGTACTTAGTCACTTGTTCGTTCTTTTCGCCTTCAAGAGCAGCAACTGGCGCTTCGTTAATCGCCTTTGCAACAGAGGATGTGAAGCGAGACTTAAACATTGTGACTGCTTCTTCAAGAGCAGTAACAGTGTCGTCCTTGAGTTCCTTGGTCTCTGAAATCACGTCGAAGATTGACTTCCGCTCCAGAGCAATGAAATCAAGCAGCTCGGTCTCGAAACGTCGAATGTCGGCAACTGCAACATCGTCGAGTTGACCAGACGTACCGGCCCAGATTGAGACAATCTGCTTCTCAAGTGAATAAGGCGAGTACTGGCCCTGCTTCAAGAGTTCGACCATGCGCGCACCGCGCTCCAGTTGTGCTTTGGAAGCAGCGTCAAGGTCGGAACCAAAAGCCGCAAATGCTTCGAGTTCGCGGAACTGTGCCAGGTCCAGACGTAGACGTCCGGCGATCTTCTTCATCGCCTTCGTCTGGGCCGAACCACCAACACGCGATACCGAAACACCGACGTTGATCGCTGGGCGCACACCTGCGTTGAAGAGGTCAGTCTCCAAGAAGCACTGCCCGTCAGTAATAGAAATTACGTTGGTAGGGATAAACGCAGAGACGTCATTCCCTTTTGTTTCGATAATCGGAAGTCCGGTCATGGAACCGCCACCGAGTTCGTCGGAAAGCTTTGCGCAACGCTCGAGAAGACGTGAGTGTAAGTAGAAAACATCGCCTGGGTAGGCCTCGCGCCCTGGTGGACGGCGCAGCAAGAGTGAGACCGAGCGGTATGCCTCAGCCTGCTTGGAAAGATCATCAAAAACAATGAGCACGTGCTGGCCCGCGTACATCCAGTGCTGGCCGATTGAAGAACCTGTATATGGAGCAAGGTACTTAAATCCGGCGGGGTCGGAAGCAGGAGAGGCAACAATGGTTGTGTACTCCATGGCGCCTGCTTCCTCCAAAGATGCCTTAACGGAGGCAATGGTCGAACCCTTCTGACCAATAGCCACGTAGATGCACTTCACCTGCTTCTTTGGATCTCCGGTCTTCCAATTTTCGAGTTGGTTGATAATTGTGTCGACTGCAACCGCGGTCTTTCCGGTCTGCCGGTCACCAATGATCAACTGGCGCTGGCCGCGACCAATAGCCGTCATCGCGTCGATCGCCTTGATACCAGTGGCCAGTGGCTCTTTAACTGGCTGACGCTGAACTACCGAAGGTGCCTGTAATTCAAGAATACGACGGGCATCGGCTTTAATTTCTCCCTTGCCGTCAATGGGGCGACCGAGTGGATCAACAACGCGTCCGAGGAATGCATCTCCAACTGGCACAGAGAGAATCTCACCGGTGCGACGAACTGATGTGCCTTCTTCAATTCCCGCGTAATCACCGAGAATAACAACGCCGATTTCGCGGACGTCGAGGTTGAGGGCCAGACCTAATGTGCCATTCTCGAACTGAAGAAGTTCGTTGGCCATTGTGGAAGGAAGGCCTTCAATACGGGCGATTCCGTCGCCTGCCTGCGTGACCGTTCCGACCTCATCACGTGCAGCGACTCCTGGATCGTACGACTTCACGAAATTCGCAAGTGCATCGCGAATTTCCTCTGGTCGGATCTGCAGTTCGGCCATCTTCTTCTCCCTTATTGGTCGGTTAAATAATTTCTTTACGCGTGCACACCGACGAGAGCTCGTCCGGCATCCGCTATTCGATTACTGATAGTTCCATCGACAATTTCATCGCCAAACATCACGCTTACTCCCCCAACAATGGTGGGGTCGATTTCCACGTTGACCCGCACTGGTTGACCAACTTGCGCAGTTAGAACGGTGACAAGTCGATCGTGCTGTGCATCTGTTAGAGCAGCAGCAACACGTACATGGGCAATTACGCGGTTGCGACGTGCGGCGAGCGCATACAGGTAATCGTCAAAGGCGGCTTCAATACTTCTCCCGCGAAGATTATTGACCAGATGAATCACCAATTTAATGGTCGATGCCGTCGCACTCTTCCCCAGAAGTTTTTGTATAAGTGCACCTTTTGCAGCTACCGCATCCGGAACCAGAAGTGCTTTTCGAAGATCAAAGGATTGAGATATTGCTTGTGATGTCGCGAAGAATTCATCCTCAACACGATCTAGTTCGTTTCCCATATTGGCTGCCGATGCTTCAGCTTCGATCGCCAGTTGCTCGATCACCTGGACGAGATCTCCCGAAGAAGACCAGCGAAGCGAGGAAATAGTGGTGAGAATCCCCAGCGTCTTCGCATCCACAGTCTTTCCAAAAATCTCAGTGACAAGAGTTGCTTTCGCAGCGTTGTCACGTGATGGGTCTGTGATCGCGCGACGTAATCCAATAGAGCCAGCGAGAATCATCTCGGCGAAGAAAAGTTCGGTACTTAGAGTCGACGCCGCTTCAGGGGTAGCCCCTTTTACGGCAGCATCTATGGCCGAGCGAGAAACCTTGAGGGATTCTCTGCTGCTTCCGCCGAAATGTGCTCTCATGAACCTATCTTTCCGAAGTGGACTTAATTGCTCGTTGTGGTCGTTGGATTTTTTGAGGCTTCAAGATCGTCAAGAAATCGGTCAACCACGCGCGAGGCTCTCGCCTGGTCATCGAGTGATTCACCGACAATTTTGGACGCTAATTCGACTGCCAGTGCTCCCACTTCATTGCGAAGTGAAGTAATTGCCTGCTGGCGCTCGGCTTCGATAGAAGCGTGCGCGGAAGCAGAAATACGAGCTGCCTCCTCCTGCGCTTTACTACGCAGTTCTTCGATGATCGCAACACCTTGGGTACGGGCATCTTCACGAAGTGAGTGAGCCTCATCGCGAGCCTTGGAAAGTTGCTCGGTGTATTGACGCAGAGCGCGCTCAGCCTCAACCTGCGCCTTCTCCGCCTTCTCAATCCCGCCTTGAATGGCCTCAGTTCGTGCCGCAAAACCCTTTTCAAACATTGGCACGACTTTGGATTTCATGACGAGGAAAAGAAGGGTGAAGGCGATAAAGCCGACCACCAGTTCTGCGGTATGCGGAATGAGAGGGTTGATCTTCTCTACAGTCTCCGCTGCCAGATTAATTGAGTGCATCGCTAGTGGTTAGAGAACGAATGCGAGAACGAGACCGAAGAGCGCAAGTGCTTCAGCAAGTGCGAATCCAAGGAAGGCGATTGGCTGTAGAACGCTACGTGCTTCTGGCTGACGTGCAACGCCGCTGATGTAAGCAGCGAAGATCATGCCAGTAGCAATCGCGGGTCCGATTGCAGAGAGGCCATAACCGACCAGGTTGAGTGTGCCTGTCATTTTTCTTACCTTTCTAGCAAGTAATCAAGCGAACTGCTTGATGGGATTTATTTCTTTAGTGCTCGTCGGCTAGGGCGCCGGCGACGTAGAGAGCAGTAAGCAGGGTAAAGATATACGCCTGCAGAACTTGGACCATAAATTCAAAGAAGGTCAGACCAATGCCGAATGCGAAGGCGAAAGGACTGATCAACTTCAAACCAATGACTCCCTTGAGTAGATGATCTCCACCCAAGATGAAAACGAGAAGAAGCAAGTGCCCCGCGAACATATTGGCGAAAAGACGCAGGGATAGAGTAAGTGGGCGAACAATAAAGAAGGTCGCTAGCTCAAGTGGAGTCAGAAGGATGTATGCCGCTTTGGGAACGCCAGGCATGAACATGATGTCCTTCATGTACTTGCGAATCCCCTGCTTGCGAATTCCGACATAGTGGAAGACGACAAAGGTGAACACAGCCAGCACATAAGGGAAGCTCACGTGTGACATGGAAGGGAATTGAAGTAAAGGAACGATGCCAAAAATATTATTGGTTAAGACAAAAGTGAAGAGTGTGAATAAGTAAGGCACGAAGCGCATGAACTCGTGTCCGATGTTGTCGCGAGCCACGTCGTTGCGAATGAAGGAATAGATACTCTCGCCAGCAAACTGCAATTTTGAAGGGAGAACTGCTGCCTTACGTGAAGCCATGATGAAAAAGACCGAAACCAGAATGACCGACAAAAAGACCAAGAGAATTGGCTTTGTGGTGTATTCATTGTTGCCGAAAATAGGTGGGAGATTGAAGTCGTTTGTGCTCGGCGGGACGAATCCGCCACCTTCAGTACTCAACAAGTGCAACGTGCGCACACACACTCCTTATGTTTCGAGAGTTTTGTATTGACTTCTACTTTATTGACTTCGGAAAGATTTGGTCAGCGGGGCAACCTTATTGGCAAAGGTTCTCACCTGTGAAATCGGGGCATGAGCCGACTCATTCCCGCCCGAACCTGAGCCAGATGAGATAAATAGCCGCACTCACGCCCAGCAGCAACCCGCCGAGCAGGAAATACCGGGTATTGAGCCAGCGGTCCAGGAAGTAGCCGGCGCCACCCCAAAAGAGGAGCCCCGAAAGGAGATATCCAAAGATCGACCAGGCCGCGCCTTCGTCTCTCTTCACTCAATCTCCCCTATTTTGGATTCATTACGGTCCGTGCTCTGCGGTAATGGTAGATGTATCTGCAGTTTTAAGAAACTTCGTATCTCCCCGCCCAGCCAAGCCACGGTGAGTGCAATTGCAACGATGCCGAAACTGGCGCGATCAATGCTGGAGCGGGAGGTGAAACGGGTCAAGAACCAGAGAAAGACGCCCAGGGCGGCAATTTTGGCAAAATAAGAGAACATAGCCAGCGCAAAAGTCGTCATCGGATCCAATTTCCTGGAAATCGAAGAGACTGCGATATGAACCGTGAAGTACATCACAACAACCAGCTGTGCCAACAGGGCCGCGAAAAATCCAGGTTTTCCACGGAAAATCGTGGCGAGAATTATTCCCAGAATGCCGACTGCAATAGTCGGGATGAGCGCTCCCCGAATTAAATTCGCTTCATCACTTGAATAGGCATGGGTCAATTTTTTCATTGAGCAATATCAACCGGTCTTTTCTGCTTTCTGCCATCTAGCCATCGACGAGAAATCGCCATGCTAATTCCCATCAATACAAGTGCCGTGACCACTCCAACCCACACAGGTAGGAAAGCAAGAAGAGTTGCGGGCACTGCAATGGCGGCCGTCCAGAAATACATGATGACAACACTGCGCTGATGTGAATTTCCTGCTCCCAGTAAACGGTGATGCAGATGCTCTTTGTCGGGAGCGAATGGGGATCGTCCGGAGAAGGCGCGGCGGAAGACAGCCAGGATTAGATCTACTAAAGGGATGGCCAAGACTGCAAATGGGAGGAGAAGTGGAAGAAAGGTTGGTCCCTTATTTTCTGCGGTGATTGCATTTGCATCCACCTGTCCGGTCAGAGTTACCGCGGCAGCGGCCAGAAGTAGTCCCAAGAACATTGATCCTGAGTCCCCCATGAAGATTCTTGCCGGGTGCGAATTATGCGGAAGAAAACCTATGCAGACACCGACGATTATGGCTGTTATCAAGGAAGGAGAACCCGCTCGGCTAAATCCATTTACCACTGCAAGCAGATAAGCAAAAGCAAAAAATGAAGCACCGGCGATTGCCACAATTCCTGCTGCCAGTCCATCGAGACCATCAACAAAGTTGACGGCGTTAATGGTGATAACAACCACCAATACAGTGACTGCTTGGCCAATGCTTGGCGGCAAGGTCATCACGCCGTTAATGGGCAGCCAGAGAATCTGAATTCCGTAAAGAAGGAGAATGCCGGCGGCCAATGCCTGTCCGGCCAACTTAGTGAGCGCATCTAATTGATAGCGGTCGTCGGCCATTCCCAAAAGGATGACGAACGTTGAAGCAAAAAAGATGCCTTGCAGCTCATGTCCAAATGTGCTTTCTACCAAAGTTAAATGGCGCGCGATAAGAAATGTAATCACCATCGAAATCCACATCGCCACTCCACCCCAGCGGGCGGTAGGAAGAGTGTGAACATCTCGAGTGCGTATCTGAGCCACAACCCCAAAATGCTCCGCCACCTGCTTCACAAAAGGAGTAACTAAGTAACAGATCGCCGCCGCTAATAGAGAGGTAACCAGATAGACGCGCATGGTTTTCTACCAGGCTTGCTTACTAAACTGCGTAAATCGGAAAGCGCGAAGTGAGTTGGTGCACTTCAGTGCGAATCTGGGCGAGGACTTTCTCATCTTCGCTAGCGATGGCGCGCGCGATCAGCGCGGCAATTGTCTTCATTTCGGCGGAACCCATGCCTTGAGTTGTCGTAGCAGCCGACCCAACTCGAATACCACTGGTAACCATGGGAGATTCTGGATCGAAGGGAATCGAGTTCTTGTTGAGAACAATGCCTGCTTGACCACAGCGTTGATCGGCAACTTTGCCATTGACTCTAGTGTTGCGAATATCGATAAGGGCCAGGTGGGTCTGAGTTCCGCCAGACACGGCCCGCATGCCCTCTTCTTCCAAAGATTTGGCAAGTACTTGGCAATTGGAAATCACATTCCGTGCATACTCTTGGTAAACGGGTTGCGCGCATTCTTTAAGAGCAACTGCCTTTCCGGCCACGGCCGACATTATTGGACCGCCCTGCGTTCCTGGAAAGACTGCCTTATCAATGGCGCCCGCGTGCTGCGCTTTGCAAAGAATCATTCCTCCACGAGGGCCCCTAAGAACTTTGTGTGTTGTGAATGAAACTACATCCGCGTACGGAACCGGCGACGGGATCGCCTTTCCAGCGACCAAACCAATGAAGTGGGCTGCATCAACCCACATAATTGCCCCAACTTCATCGCAAATCTTTCGGACTGTCTCAAAATCGATCAAACTTGGATAGGCGGTAGCACCCGTACAAATCATCTTTGGCTTATTTTTTATTGCCAGATCGCGCAATTCATCGTAATCAATTAATTCGGTATCTGGACGGACGCCGTATGAAACGACATTGAACCATTTGCCAGAAAAATTAACTTTGGATCCATGTGTCAGGTGGCCGCCGTGTGGGAGCGACATCGCAAGAATGGTGTCGCCCGGTTTAGTGAAGGCGGCGTAAACCGCAATATTGGCACTTGCGCCCGAGTGTGGTTGAACATTTGCATGCTCTGCACCGAAAAGGGATTTGGCTCGTTCGATGGCTAGAACTTCAGCCTTATCCACTTCTTCACAGCCACCGTAATACCTCTTACCTGGGTACCCCTCAGCATACTTATTGGAAAGCGTCGATCCGAGAGCGGCAAGAACGGCGCGCGAAGTGAAATTCTCGCTGGCAATGAGTTGCAAGTCGTTCTGTTGTCGGTGCAATTCAGAGATGAGAATCGATGCTATATCGGGGTCTTGCTTAGAAAGGAGGTCAAAATCAGGACCGTAGAAAGGGGTATCAGCCATACGGCCTAGCCTAGGCGTTACTTTTCAATTTACAGAATCTTCGCCCTCTATGTTAGGCAGATGTCCCTTGAGTTCTGCCAGAGTAATCAACCCTTCCCTAACCAGAGTCGGCGCAGTCTCGATATCTGACACGATCGTGCTTGCCAACGATGCCGCCAGTTGGCCCCCATCAAATATTGCGGCTAACGCCGGACTTCCAGTTGCGACGAGATCAGTATTCAAGAGGGGGGGTCTACCAGCATTCGCGGCACTTACAACTGCAAGAGGTCCGCTCTTGCGAAGAAGTGAGAGGACAAAACTCGATTTCGGAACACGCACACAGATCTGATCCAACCTTCCCCCATCACCAAGATCCCACGAGAGCGCCTGTTGGGGTCGTAAGTAAAACGAAAGTGAACCTGGCCAGAAATTGCTCATGAGCACTCTCGCACTTGGAGAGACGTCTCTCGCGATACCGTGGAGGACTTCAATGCCGGCGATCAATACCTGCGCGGCAACGCCTAGATCATCTCCGCGCAGCACATGCATAGAACGGACCGCATCGTGGGTAAATGCGTCTGCTAAATAAACGTATCCGCTTTCCAGCGGGGCGGCGATGACAAATCCTGAATGGATCCAACTCAGCGCCTGCAATATCTGCGCCTCTTGATCTGCAGGATCTATTTGAATTCTTTCAGTCATGATTTTTCCGCAAGGCACTGCTCCACCGCGGTCGCTGGTTGAGGTCCACATGAGTCTTGATTTCTACAAAATCTTCGGACAATTTAATGTTGACCGCATCCGCTTGCTCTTCTCCATGCTCCATGACAAAAAGCCCACCAGTCTTGAGCAATCGTGCAGCTGCGTCGATGAAGATCCTGGGAATTTCCATCCCATCGTCTCCGCCACCAAAGAGTGCGACGTGCGGTTCGTGAGTTAAAACGTCGTTTGGCAATTTTTGACCGTTGGGAATATAAGGCGGATTTGCGACAACCAAATCGGCTTTAACGCCCATCAAAGCCGTTGCAACATCCTGCGCAACGATACGGACTTCCGCATCGGCACTCTCACAATTCCTACGCAGCCAAACGAGGGCGCCGGGATTATTCTCAACTGCGATGACATGAGCAGTTGGCACCTGCGTAGCAATAGCAAGAGCGATCGCTCCCGATCCTGCTCCTAAATCAATCACACTTGTGGGCTTCTTCGACGATTTGAGGTAAAGCAAAATACTCTCGACGAGTTGCTCCGTTTCAGGTCTAGGCACCAATACTCCAGGTCCCACTTCCAATTCCAGATTATAGAAGTATGCAATTCCGGTGATGTACTGAAGTGGCTCACCAGTCTCTCGTCTACGGCAGAGCGCAGAGAAGTTCTCCTCAACATCCATTAGATCTTCAAATTCCGAGAGTGCTTGATCAACCTTGATGCTGTTATGCAGATCCATCCGAGAAATACCTAGAATGTGTGCAAAGAGATGCTCGGCATCAACTTCACTTATACCTAAAGCGCGAAAATTGCCCTTCGCCTTTTTGAGTTGATCCCTCACTTCCATCACTAACCGTTCTTACTTGCCCGTGGCAGCCAATTTGGCGGCTTTATCTGCATCAAGCAAGGCCTGAATCATGGGATCTAATTCGCCCCCAAGGACAGCATCGAGGTTATTTGCCTTGAAATTCACGCGATGATCGCTGATCCGGTTCTCCGGATAGTTGTACGTACGGATTCGCTCACTCCGATCTACGGTTCGCACCTGACTCTTGCGCTCCGCCGATGCAATTTCGTCCGCTGCCTCTTGCGCCGCTGCCAGCATACGAGCGCGCAAAATACGTAGCGCAGACTCTCTATTTTGCAATTGACTCTTTTCGTTCTGACAAGAGACAACAATTCCAGTAGGAATGTGCGTGATTCTCACTGCCGAGTCGGTCGTATTTACGCTCTGTCCACCAGGGCCACTTGACCGAAAAACATCGATACGCAGATCATTCATATTGATTTCAACTTCGACTTCTTCGGCTTCAGGAAGAACGAGCACACCAGCGGCGGAAGTATGAATTCGCCCCTGTGACTCTGTTTCTGGAACACGTTGGACTCGGTGTACTCCACCTTCGAATTTCAATCGTGCGTAAGGCGACTTTCCAGGCTCGGGCACTCCCCGCGATTTAATTGCGATGGAGACGTCCTTGTAACCGCCCAGATCACTTTCGGTCGCGTCGAGCACTTCGGTCTTCCAGCCGTGTTTCTCTGCGTACCTCAAATACATGCGAAGTAAGTCACCCGCAAAGAGGGCGGACTCATCTCCGCCGGCACCTGCTTTGATTTCCATAATGACGTCACGGTCGTCATTGGGGTCGCGGGGCAGAAGAAGTTCTTCCAACTTGGTTGCGGCCGCGATACAAGCCTCCTGAAGAACTGGAATTTCTGATTCAAAATCAGGATCGGACTGCGCAAGTTCCCTCGCCGCGGCCAGGTCGTCTTCAGCGCTTCGCCATTCTCGGTAACCTGCAACTACCGGGCCAAGTTGAGCGTAACGGCGTCCGAGTAGCCGGGCTTTGCCTTGGTCATTATGGATTCCAGGATCGGCCATCTGTGCTTCAAGTTCGGCATACTCGTCGACAAGATTATGAGCAGAGGCAAAACGATCATTCTTGTTCATATTCGCCCCCTCATTTTCTTAATAGGTCCTTAGTAGTGTCTTAAAATGGTTCATTTCGAGAAATAAAAAGACCGCAACCGTTACGAAGGTAACGGAAGCGGTCTATTTAGAAAGCTACTTAGCGCCTGCTTTTCCGAAACGCTCTTCGAACTTCGCAACGCGTCCACCAGTATCAAGAATGCGCTGCTTGCCGGTGTAGAACGGATGGCATGCTGAGCAAACTTCAACGTGAATGGCACCGCTTGGAACGGTTGAGCGAGTGACAAATGATTCGCCACAACCGCAGGTGACTTTGGTTTCACCGTATTGCGGATGAATTTCCTTCTTCATTTTTTCCCTCTCGGTTGGGCTGGGTCGCCGTATTTACCGGTCGTGAACCAGCTCGTTATGGGCGTAAGGGTATCCCCGAAGCGCCCTCTTAAGGAAATCCAGCAATTTCACATGGATCTACCGCTCAATTAATGAGTAACTCAGCCCTCGTTGCCGTTGGCCAAGGTGGTCTTTTGAACCTGCATAAGGAATTCGGCGTTGGATTTGGTGCCCTTCATTCTCTCAAGGAGAAGTTCGAGTGCCTGCTGGGCATCAAGTGCATGGAGCACGCGACGCAATTTCCAAACAATATTGAGTTCCTCTGAACCCATAAGGATTTCTTCCTTACGAGTACTCGACAGATCCACATTTACCGCCGGGAAGATTCGCTTATCTGCCATACGGCGATCCAGGATGAGTTCCATGTTGCCCGTGCCCTTGAACTCTTCGAAGATAACTTCATCCATTCGTGAACCAGTATCGACAAGAGCCGTTGCCAAAATGGTAAGCGAGCCACCATCTTCAATGTTTCGCGCCGCTCCAAAGAATTTCTTCGGTGGGTATAGGGCGGCAGAATCAACACCACCCGAAAGGATTCGACCGCTTGCAGGGGCTGCGATGTTGTAGGCACGGCCCAAGCGCGTGATCGAGTCGAGCAAGACTACGACGTCGTGCCCAAGTTCTACCAGACGCTTTGCTCGTTCAATCGCAAGTTCGGCGACCGTTGTATGGTCATCTGCAGGACGATCAAATGTCGAAGCAATAACTTCACCTTTGATAGACCGCTGCATATCTGTAACTTCTTCGGGACGTTCATCGACGAGAACAACCATGAGGTGACATTCAGGGTTATTTGTCGTGATCGCATTTGCGATCGCTTGTAGCACCATGGTCTTGCCAGCTTTTGGAGGCGAAACGATAAGACCGCGCTGTCCCTTACCAATTGGTGAAATCAGATCAATCACGCGCGTGGTGAGAATGTTGGGCTCGGTCTCAAGGCGCAACCGCTCCTGAGGATAGAGCGGAACCAATTTGGAAAATTCAACCCGGTTGCGCGCCTCTTCAGGTTGCATCCCGTTGATCGTGTCCAGACGGATCAGAGCATTAAATTTCTCGCGGCGCTCCCCCTCGTGTGGTTGACGCACTGCGCCAGTGACCACATCGCCCTTGCGCAGAGCAAAGCGACGAACTTGCTGGAGTGAGACATAAACATCATTCGGCCCTGGTAGGTAGCCGCCGGTACGAATAAATGCATAACTTTCCATAATATCGATAAGTCCACCGACGGGGACGAGCACGTCGTCTTCGGAGATCACTGGCTCGCGCTCTTCGCGTGGAGCACGCTCTCTCATTCGATCACGCCCGCCGTCACGCCCACGCCCACGGTCGCGCCCACGGTCGCGGTCGCGGCGGGACCCGCCGTCGCGATCTGCGCTGTCAAAATTGCCTCGATCAGAGTTGGACTCTGGAGCGCGTTCTTCGTTGCTGGATTGCGGAGATTCTTCGCTCTCCTCAGCGGCTTCACGTTTCTTATTACGGTTGTTATTGCGCTCCGCGCGTCGAGCTTCTCGCTCAAGTTTGGCTGCTTCTCGGTTGGCGGCCTGCAAATCGCTAATCGCTTGCACGAGTGCGGCCTTCTTCAACTTATTAGCGCCTTCGATCCCTAGTTGCCCAGCAACTCCTTGGAGTTGCGGAAGGAGCATGGAGGATAGTTCAGGGCTATTTGAACGGACGGTACCTTTTTCAGTCATTGAGCTTCATTTCAGTTATGGGAAAAATCCCGTGATTATTTTTGCTAATTATCTGAATGTAAAACGCCTTAAGGCCGATCAGATACCAAAACCATAGCACCAGAGATGGTCAACTGCAAAAACCCCTCGATGGCGAGTGGGGATACCGACATCGGGGGCTAACTAGGAACTACTCCAGCGCCCACCGCCGATATTTCAAGTGCATGAAGGGCGAAGGTATCCCCCGCTGTTCTTTGAAGCTCGGCGACTTCACTTGGGTCGCCTGTGTGCAATACTAAAACGGTCGGACCAGCGCCAGAGATGAAGGCCGCGACCCCTGCAGCCCGCAACTTATGTACCAGGGCAAAAGACTTAGGCATCACTTCTTCTCTATATTTTTGGTGCAAAAAATCCTCTGTTGCTATGAAAAGTAGATCAGGTCGGTTCGACAATGCATGCACCAACAACGCGCAACGAGTGGAATTCGTTACTGCATCCGCATGCGGCACCATATCAGGAAGAAGTTTTCGCGCCTTCATAGTCGCAACTGAATTGGAAGGAATGAACGCGAGCACTTTGATCCGTGGATCAACCGTTGATCCAACGCATCGCGAGACCGATTGCCCATGTCGAACTTCTTGCCAAGCGATAGTCGCACCACCGGTGAGCGCAGCAGCGACGTTATCGGGGTGTCCTTCCATCTTTGCCGCGATGGTGAGCAAGGCTTCATCATTCATTCGCGCATCACCAGAAAGAACAAGTGCACGTGCCAGAACTAAGCCGCCAACAATCGCACTTGCCGATGACCCAAGCCCTCGACCATGTGGAATGACGTTAAGCGCGCGAACTGCGAGTCCGCGCGGCTTGCCACCCATGAATTCGAATCCTTGGTACATCGCCCGCACAAGCAAGTTCTTCTCATCGCGTCTCACGGTCTCGGCGCCTTCACCGGTTACGTCAATATCAAGGCCCGGGTCGTCCATAATTTGCGCGACGTAACGATCGTACAACCCGAGGGCCAGGCCGAAAGAATCAAAACCAGGTCCAATATTGGCACTCGTCGCTGGAACTTGTACCTGTATTGGGTTGGCTCGGAAAGTCGGTCTTGCCATTGTGGCGCCCCTTAACCTTGACTTAACTCAAACCTAGAGCGGATGCAGCAACTTCAGCAATAGGGGCAATCACAATCGGATCTTGAGCGTCTTCTAGTGCCCACTGAACATCTTTTAGACCATGCCCAGTGACCGTAATGACAATCCTCTTTCCGTGCGGCAACTTACCCATAGCTTCATACTTAATGAGCCCGGCAAGTCCAGCCGCGCTTGATGGCTCGACGAAGACGCCTTCAGCGCGCGCAATGAGACGATAAGCACTCAAGATTTCATCATCAGTAACTGAGTCAATAAGACCACCTGATTCATCGCGTGCCGCAACTGCTTGCTTCCATGAAGCGGGATTGCCGATTCGAATAGCAGTCGCAATCGTCTCGGGATTAGCAACTATCTCGTTGCGCACGATTGGCGCTGAGCCTTCAGCTTGGAAACCCCACATGGCAGGAAGATGTGAGGAGATTTCATCAAGTCGATACTCGCCATAGCCTTTCCAGTATGCGGTGATATTGCCTGCGTTGCCCACCGGAAGCGCGTGGATATCAGGTGCGTCCCCGAGGAAATCAATCACTTCAAATGCCGCAGTCTTCTGTCCTTCAATTCGGTATGGATTGACTGAGTTAACGAGTGCAACGGGATACTTTTCGGAAAGCTCGCGAGCAAGAGTCAGACAATCATCAAAATTCCCTTCGACCTGGAGAAGTTTCGATCCATGAATAATCGCCTGCGCCATCTTTCCCATGGCAATTTTTCCCTGTGGGACAAGTACGGCTGACACCATGCCGGCTTTCGCGGCGTAGGCGGAAGCGCTCGCACTTGTGTTTCCTGTGGATGCACAGATGACAGCTTTTGCTCCATCTTGAGCGGCTTTGGAAATAGCCATCGTCATTCCGCGGTCTTTAAAAGACCCCGTGGGGTTAACACCTTCAAATTTCAACCAAATGTCATTGTGGAGCAACTTGGAAAGATTCTGCGCGTGAACGAGTGGAGTTCCGCCTTCCCGAAGTGTAATAACAGGAGTGTTTGCATCTACTGGAAGTCGCGAACGGTATTCCTCAATTACTCCACGCCATTGGTGTGACATTTCTAAGCAACTCCCTCAACTCGAATAACGCTTTCAACACTCCGCACCATATCCATCTGTGTAAGCCTCTTAACTGTGGATGCCAGAGCCAACTCTGTCGCACCATGCGTTACCACGATCAGTTCTGCATCAATTCCGCGACCTGTCTGTCGGACGGTCTGAATGGAAACACCTTCACTGGCGAAAGCTTGTGCAACTGATGCCAGAACACCTGATTTATCGGCAACATCTAAACGGATGAGGTACTGGGTGCGCACTTCACTTATGGATGCTATGGCGCGATCTGCATAATCGCTCTCACGAGGTCCGGTTGCTCCAGTTGTCTTATTGCGTGCAACCGCAACTACATCTCCCAGAATCGCACTGGCGGTAGGTTCTCCACCAGCACCGCGCCCATAAAACATTAACTCGCCAGCAGACGCTGCTTCGACAAAGACGGCGTTGTAAGCCTCACGTACAGATGCCAGAGGGTGCGTTCGTGGAATGAGCGTTGGATGAACACGGACGGAGATGTGATCCTCGGCGGTGAGCTCAGCAATCGCCAGTAATTTAATGACGTGGTTCATTGATTTTGCCACGGCGACGTCCATGGCGGTGATTGCGGTTATTCCTTCGTGATAAACATCATTGGAGGTGACGCGGGTATGGAATGCAAGACCAGCAAGAATCGCGGCCTTTGCAGCCGCATCGAACCCTTCAATATCTGCAGTCGGATCAGCCTCGGCATAGCCCAGACTCTGAGCCTGTGCGAGTGCTTCTCCAAACGCCAAGCCCTCTTCGTCCATCTTGGTAAGAATGTAGTTTGTCGTGCCGTTGACAATTCCAATAATCCGAGTGACGTGGTCGCCAACCAGAGATTCGCGAAGTGGGCGAAGAATCGGAATCGCACCAGCGACGGCAGCTTCGTAGTAAAGGTCTACGCCTTGTTTATCCGCTGCACTATAAAGATCTGCGCCATGGGTTGCGAGCAGAGCCTTATTAGCAGTGACGACGGACTTCCCATGGGAAATTGCAGCCAGAATCAATTCGCGGGCGGGTTCGATTCCGCCCATTACTTCAATGATGAGGTCGATCTCTGGATCAGAGACCACAGAGTTCGCATCCGTTGTTAATAAAGAGGTATCAACCCCGTCACGAGGAATACTGAGGCCTCTCACGACAATTTTGGAAAGAACCAGTCGCGCACCTGAACGCGTCGAAAGTTCTTGTTGATGACGGGCCAGAAGTCGTGCGACCTGAGTGCCTACTACTCCACAGCCCAGCATCCCTATCTTGAGTACGGGCAATGCTGAGTTCATGTGCTTACTCTTTCACACATCTAGATTGAGCAGATCGGCAAAGGTTTCGCGCCGCACGATCACTCGCGCCTTACCGTCGACAACCGCCACAACTGGTGGCCTGGGAACATGGTTGTAATTGCTCGCCATACTGCGTCCATAAGCTCCAGTTGCGGGTATCGCGAGCAGATCACCGGGTTGAAGATCGCTGGCCAATTGGATATCTCTAATGACAATATCCCCAGTTTCGCAATGTTTTCCAACCACCCGTGACAGGACAATCTCAGCACTCGAAACCCGATTGGCAATGACGGCGGTGTATTCAGCTCCGTATAAAGCCGTGCGGATGTTGTCACTCATTCCACCATCGACTGAGATATACCGCCTGGTCTCCTCTGATTCGAGAATGACATCTTTGGTGGTTCCGACTTCGTACAGGGTGAACATTGCTGGTCCGACAATCGAGCGACCGGGTTCAATGGAAACCTTAGGAATCGCGAGATTTGATTTCTTGCAGGCGCGCTCTACTGCCTCAAAGAGCCAAGGGAGAACATCGTTAGGTGCCAATTCCTCATCCTCTGGAAGGTAGGCAATTCCATAACCCCCACCTAGATCAAGTTCTGGCAACTCTTGCCCAAACTCATCACGATATTTCGCAAGGAGAGTGATGAGCCGCTCCGCCGCTATACCAAAAGCGTCATGCGAAAGTATCTGCGAGCCAATATGGCTATGAAATCCGCGGAGCTCGATTTCTGGGTGTCTACGGGCTGCAACAATCGCCTGCCAAGCAGCACCGCTGGCAATCGAGAATCCAAATTTCACGTCCTCATGCGCAGTGGCTATGGATTCATGAGTGTGCGCTTCAATGCCAGGAGTAAGCCGAAGGAGTACTGGCTGACGCATGCCACATTTTTTAGCAGCGGTTGCAACTCGTTCGATTTCGATCAGTGAATCGATGACTATGGTCCCGACTCCCACTTCGACCGCACGGTCTATCTCTTCGACCGATTTGTTATTTCCATGCATTTGTATCTTCTTAGGCGGGAAATTTGCCGCAAGTGCAACGGCTAGTTCGCCACCCGTGCACACATCAAGGCCGATACCGGACTGCTCAACCCATCGCGCAACTTCAACGCAGAGGAATGCTTTGCCCGCGTAATAGACAGTGCCTGCGTTGGTGCCAAATGATTTCTCAAGGGAAGACTTCCAAGAAGAAGCGCGATTGCGGAAATCAAATTCATCTAGGAAAAAGGTCGGTGTTCCAAAATCGCGAGCGAGGTCAGTTGCAGGTATGCCATCCAAGTGGAGTAATCCATTAGGAAAAGAAACCTTCAAAGACCAGATGTTGCTCATGACACTTACATCCGTTCTGGTGCGGTTACACCGAGAAGTTGAAGTCCGTTCTCCAGCACCTGCCGAGTAGCTGCGCAAAGATTCACACGAGCAGAGTGAATCGATGAAACTGACTCGTCCCCCATCGGCAAGACCCTGCAATCTGCGTAAAAGCGGTGATAAACACCGGCCAATTCCTCAAGGTAACGCGCCACTCGATGCGGCTCGCGAAGTTCAGCGGCACCTTGTATCACACGTGGGAATTGCGCGAGAGTTCCTAATAATTCGCTCTCGCGTTCGTGTGTCAACATGGCCGGATCGAAGTCATTGAGCGTGCCAGGCACATTCAATTCCACCGCATTGCGAAGAACGCCAGCGATACGCGCGTGGGCGTACTGAACGTAATACACGGGATTTTCATTGGTGCGCTTCTTCAATACATCAACATCAAGAACCATAGGCGTATCGACTGGGTAGCGAATTAATGCATACCTGGCAGCGTCTACGCCGACTTTTTCGACAAGATCCTCAAGGGTGATAATCGTGCCGGCTCGCTTGGAGAGTTTTACTTCCTCCCCACCTTCCATGATCTTCACGAGTTGTCCGATTAGAACGTGGATGTTGTACTCAGGATTATCCCCTGCACACGCGGCACATGCCTTCAAACGATTGACGTACCCATGGTGATCTGCTCCGAGCATGTATATGCAGATGTCAAAACCGCGTTCGCGCTTATTTATGTAATAGGCAGTATCCGTGGAAAAGTACGTCAATGTCCCCTCACTCTTAACAAGGACGCGATCCTTGTCATCCCCAAAGTCGGTCGTGCGCATCCACGTTGCGCCATCTTTCTCAAAAATATGACCTTGCTTGCGCAACTTGTCGAGGCCGTGCTCAACCGCGCCGCTCTCGTGAAGGCTTCGCTCCGAAAACCAGACATCGAAATGAGTTCGAAAGAGTTCGAGAACTCGCTGCTGATCAGTCAACTGCGCTTTGTATGCGCGTTCGCGAAATTCAATCAGTTGCTCAGCTTTAGGTAGTGACAAAATTTCTGGGTACTCCGCGACAACAGCGCTGGCCAAATCATTGATGTATGCACCTTGATAACCATTTTCCGGAATTGGCTCACCTACTGCTGCCGCCCGAACAGAGGCGCCAAAAAGATCCATCTGGTTGCCGCGGTCATTGATGTAAAACTCGCGCGTTACTTTCGCACCCGATGCTGTGAGAACTCGACCAAGGGAATCGCCCACCGCCGCCCACCGCGTGTGACCTAAGTGAAGCGGACCAGTTGGGTTCGCGCTAATAAACTCGAGGTTGACGTTGACACCAGATAGAGCGGTGCCGGTTCCAAAATCAGTACCTTTTTCAAGGATCTGGCGAACGACATCGGCAGCGCTTGCGGCATTGAGAGTGATATTGATGAATCCTGGGCCAGCGATTTCAACGAGGGATACCTCATCTAGCCCTTCGAGGCTGCGCTTCAACAATTCGGCGATTTCTCGCGCGGACTTGCCGGCGCCCTTTGACACCTGCAGGGCGATGGATGAGGCGTAATCGCCATGATCGCGATTTTTCGGCCTCTCCAGCGGGATATGGTCAGGAATCACACACTCAAACTCGCCTTGTTGGACCAGGGTTTCGAGGGCAGCCTTGATTTTGGCTGCTAGTAATTCACCATGAGAGGACACCTGCGCAAGGCTACCGTTGACGGGAGCGCGGAGGTCACCTGATTTTGCGTTGCAGTTCTGCATTTTTCATCAAATAGTGAGACGGTGTTACGGAATCGTTAGATTAAATATCCGATTTGTCCGTTTCTAAGCCGTGCCTTATTCAAAGGTGGGCAGTAGATTTCCAGATAGTTCGCGCCAACCCTGAGCGTGAAAACGAGTTTTCTGCCGAGCCTGAATTCCCCCGCGAAAGGTACATTCTTTTGACCCTACGTAGAGCAATTTCTGCACTTGCAGTAGCCGCGCTCACGATAAGTGGGCTCGTCACGACCTCCTCGACTGCTGCCACGGGATTTATTGGGGTCATACTCCCCGATAGCGGCGACTCAAGTCGCTGGGAAACTTTCGACCGGCCATACTTCAACGCAGCATTCAAGGCCGCGGGTGTTGGCTATGACATTGAAAGCGCCGGCGGTGACGTTGATACCTTTCAAAATATTGCCGACCAGATGCTTTCCAGGGGTGCGAAAGTCCTAGTTCTCGCCGGAATTGATTCACCATCTGCCAGAGCGGTGCAGGAGCGAGCAAAAAAATATGGCGTTCCTACCATCGACTATGACCGCCTTACTTCCAAAGGTTCTGCCTCTTATTTCGTTTCCTTCGACAACATTGCAATTGGACGTTCGATAGGACAAGGAATTAAGTCTTGTCTCAACCGAGCTCGAAAAAAGACCGCCCGCATTGCTTATCTCAATGGCCCGAGTAACGATAGCAATGCCGTGCTTTACAAACAGGGCTACGACTCGATTCTTGGACCGCTGGTTAAATCTAAGGCGTACGCACTTGTTGACGACACCGCAGTTCCAAGTTGGGATCCAAATAGTGCAGGCATAATTTTTGAGCAACAGCTTTCAAAATCGGGCGGCAATTTAGATGCCGTCGTCGCACCCAATGATGCTTTTGGGTTGGCGATTATTAATATTCTCAAAAAGAACAAACTCAACGGCAAGATCTGTGTCTCCGGACAAGATGCCACAGCAGATGGACTCCGCGCTATCCTCACGGGCGATCTTGCAATCACTACCTATAGGCCAATTAAGACGGAGGCGAACGCTGCGGCAAGTTTGGCAGTGGCGCTTCTGCTTGGCAAAACGATCACCAATGCCACCCACAAAACTAGTAACGATCTAATCAATGTGCCTTCAGTCTTGGTGGCCCCCGTTGGCATAACAAAAGAGCGGGTAAAAATAGTGATCGCAGATGGCTACCAAAAGCGGGCCGACATCTGCAAAGGCCTTGAAGCGCTCTGCAAAAAGCACCGAATCTGACCTGTTTTGGAAGTTGGCCGAAAAGGCCATAACCTTGCCCCTGCCGATCCTTCTTGTTCTTCTTGGGGATCTACGCTCTTGCGGGAGTGGTGAAATGGCAGACACGCAGGTCTTAGGAACCTGTGTCTTCGGACGTGCGGGTTCAAGTCCCGCCTCCCGCACTCTTGTGATGTCCAGAACTCACACAATTCATCGCAATCTACTCTGAGTGCTCTCAATCTTCTGAACTCTCTTGAATGTTTCCGGACCGATGCCCGCGCCAGTTGCCACAAGGACTCCTGCCAATCCAAGCAACAGTGCCACTGCTAGATGCTCACCGAATGCCCGTTGCAATGGCGGTAGGTAGTAGGGGTAGAGAGCAGGCAGAACGATAGACATGCTGTACGCCACTCCGTATCCGCTTGAACGCACAACAGTTGGGAAACGCTCTGTGAGATAGGCAGCGATTGGTCCGTAGACGGAGACTGTGACAACTTGCAGTAGAACCACAAAGAAGGCCAGCAGCATCAGTGATTTCTGTTGAAAAATTTGTAAGTACGCAATCGGCGCAAGAATTGTTGAGAGAGCGCCAAAAAGAATAAAAAAGTTACGTCGGCCGATATAGGTAGAGAGATGGCCGCAGGTCGCCATGGCGATGGCAGAGAGTGCTGTCGCACACATCATCGTAAAAGAGACGCCTTGATAACTAAGGTGTCCACTGTCTTTCAATTGACCAGTGAGAACAGCAATCGCCATGTAAGTAAAAAGCCACATCCCACTCATCAATACAAAAACTTGCAAGAGTGCGCGACGATTCGCCCCGGTAAAAATATCCCTAAGTGGGCTTGATGTTTTTCTGCTCTCTTGCCAGAGTGGAGAGTCCAAAACATATGCACGGTAGTAGATCAGCATGGCAAAGGCCATCAATGCACCGAGAATAAACGGTATGCGCCAACCCCATTCACTGTACTGATCCGGGCCTAAAACGCTAAGTAATATAAAGACCAGGGCGGCAATTGAGGCGTTAGCCCACGGTGACATCCACATGATCAGACCGCTAACGAGACCGCGTCGTCGTTCGTGCGTCCATTCCATCGCTAGTGGTATGGCAGATGTGTACTCACCGCCGATGAAAATACCGCCGATGAATCGCAGAGCGAGGATGCAGAAGAGCGTTCCGCTGCCAAGTGACCCAGGTACCAGTGCAATGAGAAGGGTGGTAATAGCAACGCCAAGGATGGTGATTTTTGTTGTGGTCGTTCGACCGATTCGATCAGCTATCGAACCAAAAAATGCGGATCCAAGGGGACGTCCGATAAGTGTCGCAATGAAAATAAGGCCGGCATTTCTTGCCATGTTCTCAGTCCCGTAAAGATGTGCCGCGGCTGGGGCAAGCGCAATGATGGGAAGAAAAATGTCGAATTGGTCGACATAGTTGCCGAGTATTCCACCGCGCACCGCACGTCTGGCATTGAGTGGCATTGCGGTCTCCGTCAGACCCGTCAGAGCATCGTTATGTAGAGACTTCCTCATGACGACCAAAGTTCATGAAAATGATGCACAGGACCACTGCCGTGACCCACTGTAAGCATCTCCGATGCTCGCAATGCAGTCGTGAGATAGTTTTTAGCATCAGATACCGCGCTAATCCAATCTGATCGCTGGGGACGGAGTGCAGCAATCCCCGCAGAGAGAGTGCAACCAGTACCGTGGGAATTCTTCGTTTTTACTCTCGGTGCCTCAAGACGAGTAGTTGTTCCGTCAATCATTAATAGGTCCACGCTTTCATTACCATGTAGATGTCCGCCCTTAATAAGAACACCAGCACTGAACCGACCTAGCCTTTCCAGTTGATCCAACATCTCCTCCTCGTTTGTTGCCTCACCCCGACCAAGAAGTTGGGCTGCCTCCGGAATGTTTGGCGTTATAAGATCAACAAGAGGTAGCAATTCGTCTCGAAGTGCCACGACAGCGTCAGGGGCAAGTAGTCGATCACCGCTGGTGGCAACCATGACAGGGTCCAATACGACATACGGAGGGCGATAGCGCTCTAAGGCACTTGCAACTGCTCGAATGACTTCTGTATTTCCAAGCATGCCTATCTTCACTGAATCAACCCGAACATCATCGAACAAGACATCCAATTGACGAGTGACAAAGTCTCCAGAAATCTGATGGACCGCCGCGACTCCTTGCGTACTCTGCGCGACAACGGCTGTGATGATGCTCATCCCGTAGGTGCCAAGTGCAGAGAAAGTTTTCAGATCAGCCGACATCCCAGCACCACCGCTGGGATCAGTGCCGGCGATACTGACCGTATTAAAAATCATGGTCGGCTATTTCGGAAGGCTTCTGCCGCAGACCTAGGATCATCAGAAGCGCAGATCGCGGAGACAACCGCAAGGCCGTCCAGACCAGTGGACCATGCCGACGAGGCATTTTTCAAGGTGATGCCGCCAATTCCAATGCACGGCACATCAGTGGATCGACGTAACTGCGCTACTGCATCAAGCCCTAGTGGATCTAGCGCATTTGCCTTAGTTGATGTCACAAAAACTGGACCAATTCCGAAGTAATCCACGGTTCCAACTGGAAGAGCATGTACCGCTGCAATTTCCTCCGATCGTGAGACCGTGAGGCCTATAAGAAAGTCCGCTCCAGCGAGGTTACGCGCCGCTCGCACATCCAAATCCAATTGACCCAGGTGTACGCCGTCCGCACCGACTGCCAGGGCTACATCAAGCCGGTCATTAATCAGAAGTGGGATACCGGTTTTTTTAAGAAGATCCAGAAGCGCAGTGGCTACTTGGACGAGTTCGCGAGCAGGAGCTCCCTTATCTCTCAATTGCACGGCGGTTACCCCACCGCGCACGGCTGCTTCAACTGTGGCGACTACTCCACGTTCGCCGCAGAGTTGCGGATCCGTAACCAGATACAGGGAGAGATTATTTTTCATAACTTAGCGATGAGATGGTTGCGAAGAGTGGATTCATCTAGCCTGTAAAGAGAGTCGAGCAACGCGACTGCAAAACTACCTGGTCCCTGACTTTCTTTTACCGCAACTTCTGCAGCGACAGTAAGGATTGTTGTGGCAGCGCTTGCGGCGATGAGCGGCGAAGGTTCTACTGCAGAACATGCTGCTACAAGCGCGCCAAGTGCGCACCCAACTCCGGTAACTCGCGTCATCATTTCGTGACCAGTTCTCACTTCAACGGTGGAAACTCCATCGGTGATGTAATCAACAGCACCACTCATAGCAACAACGGTCTGCTCTTTGCGAGCAAAGCCTGAGGCTGCTTCAAAGGCGTTGCGTGAATCGATCGTGGAATCGACTCCTCGGCCCGCTGAATCTGCTACACCAGCAAGGCTAAGAATCTCTGATGGGTTGCCTCGGATAACACATGGACCCTCGGCTAGTAGGGAGGCAGCGAACCGAGTGCGATAGCCAAGAGCTCCAACTGCTACTGGATCTAACACCCATGGAGTTCCCTCGATCTTTGCGGCATGTACGGCCAATCGCATCGCGGAAACTTTATCTGGAGACAGGGTGCCAAGATTTATCAGCAAGGCATCAGCAATTTTTGCGAATTCGGCTGATTCTTCAGCATTCTCTACCATCGCCGGTGAGGCACCGATTGCCAGAAGAACATTTGCGGTAAATCCTGCCACGACAATATTTGTCATGCAGTGTACGAGCGGATTGATAGTACGAAGAGCCGTAAGAACGCGGATCGCGTCTTGCGCAGTTGCAGGAGCAACTAGTGATCTTTCCACTTAAGCGACCTGGACAGTCTTAGTGGGTGCTGATTGGCACGTAGACCGAGTTGCCCATCCGAATGAACTCGGCAGATTTGTCGGCCATGCCGACCTCTATTGCCTCCAAGGTTAAGAGCCCGTTCTCTTGCGCATATGTCCTTACATCAGCAGAGATGCGCATCGAGCAGAACTTTGGCCCACACATCGAGCAGAAGTGAGCTGTTTTTGCTGTTTCTGCCGGCAAAGTCTCGTCATGGAAACTTCGCGCAGTATCTGGATCAAGTGAGAGCGCGAATTGATCAGCCCATCGAAATTCGAAACGAGCCTTGCTTAGTGCGTCATCGCGCTCTTGGGCTCGTGGATGTTCTTTGGCCAAATCGGCAGCATGGGCTGCGATCTTGTACGTGATAACACCAGTTTTTACATCATCACGATTGGGAAGACCTAAATGTTCCTTCGGAGTGACATAGCAGAGCATCGCAGTTCCGGCTTGGGCGATCATTGCCGCACCAATGGCAGAAGTGATGTGATCGTAGGCTGGGGCAATGTCAGTAGTTAGTGGGCCGAGTGTGTAAAAGGGAGCCTCCTCGCAGAGTTCCTCTTCCATGCGGACGTTTTCAACGATCTTATGCATGGGCACATGTCCAGGACCTTCGATCATGACTTGGACTCCGTGAGATTTTGCGATCTTGGTAAGTTCGCCCAAAGTTCGCAACTCTGAAAATTGTGCTTCATCATTCGCATCCGCAACGGAGCCAGGACGAAGCCCATCACCCAGTGAGAACGAGACGTCGTAACGGCTAAGAATTTCGCAGAGATCCGCGAAGTGTGTGTAGAGGAAGTTCTCTTGATGGTGGGCAAGACACCAGGCGGCCATAATCGATCCGCCGCGTGACACTATCCCTGTGACGCGTTTGGCTGTTAACGGTATATAACGTAAGAGAACTCCAGCGTGGATAGTCATGTAGTCCACGCCCTGTTCACACTGTTCGATGATGGTCTCTCGGTAGATCTCCCAGGTCAGCGCAGTGGGGTCGCCTTTGACTTTCTCCAAAGCCTGATAGATAGGAACGGTGCCAATAGGGATGGGCGAGTTCCGCAGAATCCACTCTCGAGTTTCGTGAATATTCTTGCCAGTCGACAAGTCCATGAGGGTGTCAGCGCCCCAACGGGCAGCCCAGACCATTTTCTCAACCTCTTCGGCGATAGATGAGGTAACTGCGGAATTGCCGATATTGGCGTTGATTTTCACCGCAAATTTCTTACCGATGATCATCGGTTCACTCTCGGGGTGGTTGTGGTTAGCAGGGATGATTGCACGACCACGTGCGACTTCATCTCTGACAAGTTCAGGTGAAACTCCCTCACGAGCCGCGATGTAGGCCATTTCTGGCGTGACAATGCCAGCTCTAGCCCAGACCAACTGTGTGGATGCACCATTTATGGGCGCGGACCGCTCCCACTTATCTCGAGTCTTTGGCAGACCCGCTTCTATATCGATGACAGCACGCTCATCCGTGTAGGGCCCCGACGTGTCATAGAGATCGAAATATTCTCCATTGCTTAGGTTCACTCGTCTGACCGGGAAACTCATTTCTGCGAACCCAGCAACTGGTTCGTACCGTTTTATACTGTTCTGAATAGACCCAGTGGTCACGGTGGATGGTTTTGAAAAGTCGCTATTGGTCATTTTAAATCCTCCCTACGCCGGCATTACCCGGACAGGTTCAACGGTCGACGACCCTAGTCGTCCTCTCAGTTCGCTGATGCGAACTCCCGTGGTTATTGGCTAACTCTGACAACGTATAGCACGCGAATTGTTTTTGCAATATGAGACTTCACACTGTTGGGACTACTGAAGGTTTAGTTGACTCCGCTGGCTCAATCGAATCGAAGAAAACCTGACGTCCTGCGCTTTGAACTCATGGTTGTACTTATTTTGAATCGAAGTGACTATCAATGTCATGATCTCTTTCGATTTGATCCCAGATGCTGCCATCAAGTGTCACTGCCGAAGCAGGAAAAATTCCATTTTCTTCATTACCAATATGGTTTCGAAGCAGCCTATCGAGGTCTTCTACTATCGAGATATCGCCTTCGATCAAGCGACCGATTAATCTGTCGATTTCCGTATGCTCAAGCATGAGCTTCACAAGAGATTCCCTGAATTCAAGATCCGACATGAGTGCCGCAAATAATCCATCCTCCTCAAATACTGTGTGAGTATTCATGAGATGCCCCAATTCGGAAGCTAAAAGTTGCGCCGTCGGAAGATCCGACTTTTTGAGAGCACGACGTATCGCTCCCACTTTATTGATGATTTCCTCATGCTGAAGAGTTAAGCGTCTTATTACTAATATCGACTGACACCCACAATGAGAGCACATGGCGAATTCTTAACTCTGCTCGCTGAGTAGCTTGTGCCATCGTTCGTGGCTTTGAATTGTCATGATTACAATTTACTCCTAATAACTTCATCTTTATCAATCAGTCTTGGCATACCTCGCGCTAGCAATCAAGAAAGTGATGAGGACTACCGGAACAAACATTGCCCACCTAAGTTGGAAAATGTCAGCTAAAAAGCCCATCGTTGGTGGCCCTACTATGAATCCGAAGTAGGAAATTCCCGAGACAATTGCCACTGCTTGCGAAGGAGCGACCTGCCCTTTAAAGCGCGTTGCTGCAATAGTTCCGGCAGCGCTGAAGAGAAGTGGAATAACTACTGAGAGTCCCAAACCGAGGAAGAACCAGCCCAGAACAACTCCAAAACTTCCCCCAATGATTAATCCAACTGCCAACCCAGAACTTGCAACCGCGCCGCCAGCAGAGAGAATCTTCGGTGCGCCAAACCTGTGTGCCAGGCGATCTCCAGAGAATCGACCAATCACCATCGTGGCAGAGAAGGCGATGTAGGGAAGAGCCGAGACAAAGTTTGATGTGTGAAAAGTTTCACGCGAAAGAACCCCACCCCAGTCCCCTGCAGCGCCTTCGGAGAGAGCGCCACAGAAACCAAAGAATCCAAGGATCCAGAGAAGTGTTGGACGTTTTTCTGTCTTCTCTTCCTTGATGAATTCATGCTTGTCTGCATCAGCGGGAAGCCAACGCGGCTTTACATAGAAGGCGACAAAGATTACAAAAGCGCCGACAATCAATGTTTGTAGTAAGAAGGACGTTTTGGTCTGTGAAAACACTCCACCAATCGCGCCTCCAATGAGCCCTCCCAGAGAGAACATTCCATGAAAGACGCTCATCATTCGATTGCCAGATTTGTGTTCAAGAGCCACGGCATGAGAATTCATAGCCACATCTTGGAACGCGAGAGAAAAACCAAAGAGAAAGAGGGAAAAACAGAACCACGCAAGATTGAAAATAAATCCAAGGAGCGCGGTTGTGGTGGCGAGGGCGAGTGATGATCGAAAAGCAATCGGGGCGCTTCCGTACTTTGCGGAGAACTTTCCTGATGGCCCAAGAGCCAAGAAAACACCAATAGATGATGAGAGCAGAGCAAGGCCGAGTGTTGAATTGGAAATATCGAGATGAGCTTTGATATCAGGAATGCGCGCGATGAAGGATCCAATTACCAACCCGTTTGTAATGAAAGTGAGAGTTACCGCGAGCTTTGCTCGCCGAAGCTCTTCCAACCACATGGCTGTGAGAGTAACAGATCGATTTCTCTTCAATTGCCCAGTTTAATTGGCTTTAAATTATTCTCTGTAGCCACACGGCCGTATCCGGTGGGATCTGACCTAATACAATTTTTTGACTACTGAGCAGAATGTCATAATTCGGTGGAATAGATTCACCTTTTTCAAATGTGACGATGCAAAGAAAAGAATCATCATCTTTTCGGGCAAACATAAATCGCCCTTCGCCTGACTCGATCCAGCAGAAGAATGAGTCACGCAAGTGAAAATTTGTCTTTCGAATACTAAGAGCCCGTCGGTAAAGATTGAGCATGGAACTCTCATCGACTTCCTGCTCCTCCGCCGAAAAACGACCCCAGTTCAGAGGTTGAGGCAACCAAGACTGATCTGGCGCAAGTGATTCATTATTTGAAAAACCGAAGGCGCCACTCTGGGATGCTTTCCATGGGAGGGGCACTCTGCATCCGTCCCGACCACGATCGGTGTTGCCGCTCATTCGCCAAATCGGGTCTTGAAGGCTCTCCAGTGGAATATCAAAGACCTCGGGGAGTCCGAGCTCCTCTCCTTGATAGAGGTAAACGGCTCCGGGAAGTGCCAGCATCAACATCGCGGAAGCGCGAGCGCGCCTTCTACCCCGTTCGAGATCAAAAAGCCTGCTCTCGTTCCGTTGTTCTTCAACAGTCTGTCTCGTACCTGCAGTGAGATTCATATCGAGCCTGTCAACAGCACGTACCACATCATGATTGCTAAGCACCCAAGTCACAGGAGCACCGACTTCTTCCATACTCTCAATAGAGCGATCGATACTTGATCTAACCGACTCAATCTCCCATTTCAGCGTTAAAAAATCGAAATTGAAAGTATTAGCCAATTCGTCTGGCCTTACATAGAGCGCAGAACGAGATGGCGGATTGACCCACGCTTCCGAGACAGCCATCCGCTGACCAGGATATGAGTCGAGTAGTTTGCGCCACTCGCGGTAGATTTCGTGAACGCCATCTTGATCCCAGAAAGGGAAGTCGCGCGAATCTAACTGGCCGAAATATTCTTGAATAGGCGCGTCCGGTAGCCCCTCTGCCTTAATGAGCCCATGTGCGACGTCAACTCGAAATCCATCGATCTCTCGATCAAGCCAGAAACGCAGGACTTGGATGAAGTGATCTCTCACTTCGAGATTCTCCCAATTGAAGTCAGGTTGCTCTGGAGCAAAAATATGGCAGTACCACTGGCCAAATTCGCCATTCTTTTCCCGGATCTGAGTCCACGCTGGGCCACCGAAAACAGATTGCCAATTATTAGGCGGCAGTTCCCCAGTCTCCCCCTTTCCATCGCGGAAGAGATAGCGATCGCGAGCAAGCGAACCCGGCTCAGAATCGAGAGCCTCTTTAAACCACTGGTGCTCATTACTTGAATGGTTTGGAACGATATCAATGATAATTCGAAGTCCCGCCTGGTGCACTTTGTTGATCAAATCTTGGGCGATATCCAAAGTTCCATATTCATGATGAATATCCATGAAATCAGCGACGTCGTAACCATTATCGTGTTGTGGTGATGGATACCACGGAGTTATCCATATGGCATCGAGGCCAAGTTTCTTCAAATAATCAATGCGACTGATAATTCCTTGGATATCGCCTACCCCGTCTCCGTTTTCGTCAGCGAAGGAGCGAATATAGATCTGGTAAGTCACTGCATCTCGCCACCATTGTTTCTCTGACGACTTCGGCGCAACCACATTTCTTATCGTTTCGGGCACGAGCATTTCGTTCCTCCTTCAATAAGAAGTGAATGGCCCGGCACGGAGTTTCCACTCACCTGTTCACCGACGATCGATTGGAAATTTCCGAACAGGTTGGTAGAAACAAGTTGTGCTCGATCGCCGGAATTGACGACGATAGTAAACTCACAATCTTCATACTCACGCTTGATGACAATTGTTCGATTTATACTTTCCACGATGGAGAAATTGCCATGGCTCAAGCACCGATGTTCTCTACGCAATGCCAGAATCGGCTCAAGTGTTGCCAAGAAGCGATCTTGCTGACTCGTAAACTTCTGAGGAAAGGTGCGGCGGCAGTCAGGATCATTGCCACCTTCAAGGGCTATTTCATCACCGTAGTAGAGAGCAGGAACGCCAGGTAAGAATTGGTTGAGAATCAGTACTATCAAGGCATCTCGGTGCGAGCCCCGACATTCATTTATCAGTCGTGATGTGTCATGACTCCCGACAAAATTGGTAATCAGCGATGGATCAGAGCGAAGGCGGCACCAAAGCTCTATATCGACAGCAAGATCCTCTGCATCCGCATCGTGACGCACAACGAAATCGAGAAGACGTGTACGGGCAAAATAATTGGTCACGGACTCAAATTCAGAGGCGAACCCCCACTGTTGCCAAGCCTCAGCCAGCCATAACTGCGAAGAGATGAGATCTCTCGTTGAAAGTCGCAGTTGTTGCCAAAATTCGGGCGAGACCTTCCAGGGCACATCGAGGCGCCAACCACTAATTCCGAATTGATCCCAATAAGACATGACTTGGGAAATCATTTCTAGTACTTGTGGATTACCGTGATTAAGTTTGGGGAGAAAGTCAGCTCCCCCACAGGTTTGATACTCAGATGAATTCGATATAAACGTGAAGAGCTCGCGATCTTCCGTCACGCCATTGAGTGCACGCGTAAAACTGTGGAATTGATCCCCGACATGATTGAAGACTCCATCCAGCAGAATCCCTACCTGAGAGTCATTTGCTGACAGAACCAGTTTGGCCAAACTTCTCTCATCCCCCAGAAGTGGATCAATTTGAAAGTAACTTTGCGTGTCGTAGCGATGGTTTGAGGGAGAAGAGAAAATTGGATTCAAGTATAGATTTGCGATTCCAATCCGCTGAAGATACGGAAGCTTTGACGAGATTCCTGCAAGATTGCCGCCGAAGAAGTTTTCTCTCGTTGGCGCACTATCCCAAGGCACGAGAGTGGATGAGCTGGAAGCGTCTTCTTCAACTCGGGCAAAGCGATCCGGAAAAATTTGGTAGAGGGTTCCTTTACGGAACCAGTCCAGCCGATCTGGATTCGCTGACGGCACAATCTCCTGGCTCATTCGTTGACTCCTCCCGACGCTAAACCTCTAATAAGGGATTTCTGCATCGCCAAGAACGCAATCACGGCGGGGATTGTCGCTGACACCGTGGCCGCCATCAATAACGTCCACCGTGTTCCGTATTTTCCTGAAAAATTGGCGATTCCCAGCGGCACCGTGAAGTGCTCAGGGGTATTTAGAACAATCAGGGGCCAGAGGAAATCGTTCCAAGCGAAAAGGAAGGCAAACAAAGCCAATGTGGCGACTGCGGGGCGCGCTATTGGCAGGATCACACTCCATATGACTCTCAATGTGTTTGCTCCATCCATCCTTGCCGCGTCATCAAAGTCGCGCGGAATCGAATGTATGAACTGACGAAGCAGAAGTATTCCAAAAGCCGACCAGCATCGAGGAATGATCAGCGCAGCCAAATTATCTGCCCAATGCAAATTCTGAATTATCTGGAATGAAGGAATGACAAGCAATGGCAGCGGAACCATCATTGATGCCAGCAAGGTAAACCACAAAGTTCGTTTAAATGGAAATTCAAATCTATCGAAAGCGTACGCCGCTAAGGCACTCGTAAATACTTGGCCGAACGTGACGCAAACAGCAACAATTATGGAATTGAGGTAGTAGCGAGCAAAGGGTGCTTCTTGCCATGCGTTAACAAAGTTCTGCCAATAGAAATGAGTGGGAATCAAATATGGCGAACTAAAGGCCAATTTAGGTGGCTTCAGCGATGTTGTAATCATCCAAAGAAATGGCAGAATCACGATGCTAGAGATCACAATGAGAGTCATGTGATCTGCGACCTTGATCAACAGCGTCTTCGTAGATCTCACGACTCGCCCCTACGTCTCAATTGCCACTGCAAGACGGTGAGGCCAAGAATCACCGTAAAGAGAGTCCATCCGATTGCCGATGCGTAGCCCAGATGGAAGATTCTGAAACCTTGGTTATACAAAAATAGCGACATAACATTTGTCGATCCCATTGGACCGCCCGAAGTAAGTAAAAAGATGTGGTCAAATACTTGAATTGCGTCGATAAAGCCCGTGATAAGTACCAAGGTCGTAACTGGTCGCATCAGAGGAATGGTCATGTAGCGAATCTTCTGCCATCCGGAGACACCATCAAGATCTGCTGCTTCAAAACACGAGACCGGAAGACTGCTCATCCCTGCCGCGTAAACAATTACTGCGAAACCGAGCCTCTTCCATATTCCAACAATTATCACCGCTGGTAAAGCCCAGTTAGTGTCACTGAGCCAATTTGGCGCCGGGAGGTGAAGCGCCCTTAGACCGATGTCGATGACACCAACATAGGGGTCAAAAAGGAGTTGCCACACAACGGCAGCAGCGACCGTGGCTGTCACAACGGGTGAGAAGAAAATAGTCCGATAGATAGCTGATGATCTCCTTCTTCGTTGCAACATCAACGCAATTACAAAGCCAAGGACCGTACTTATGAGAGTGACAGAGATTGTGTAGATGGTTGTGACAGAAATGGATTGCCTGAACTCCGCATCCTGGAAAAGTTGAATGTAGTTTTGGAATCCAACGAATTTTTTGACTGCGTTTAGACCATCCCAACTCGTCAAACTGATTTGAGCACTCCAGATGAAGGGGTACGCGGTAAATACGACAAAGAGCAGGAGGGCTGGCGCAATTAGGAGATAAGCAGTTCTCGTCTGGCGAGTCTGCATTTTCAACTCCCTAATAAGGTCAGAGTGGATTGTTACAAAAGAATAGAACTGCCCCAGACCTCATTATGCCCAGGGCAGTTCTATTTTTACTTAATTACTTTTCAGTGCTTTGCGTACTGCAGCATCGGCATTGGCCATAGCCTCGGCCACGCTTACCGTCCCATAGAACGCAGGCTCAAGTGCCTTTGAGAAGGCATCTGATACGGCCGGGTAGGTGGCGATAGCAGGACGTGCCTTGGCGTATTTCTGCTGGTTGATAAAAGCCTTGAGAGCAGGCTCATCGGCAATGTGCTTCAAAATCACTTTGCTATTGGCGACAGCGTCGCTGATTGGCATGAAGTTTGTCGCAACATCCCAGCGAGCTTGGATAGGGGCACTGGTGAACCAACGAATGAACTTCACGGCTGCGGATTGGGAAGCCGCCTTGCCCTTGAAGGCCATAATTTGCTCGCCGCCCATATTGGTTGCATGTACGCCACCATCTGGAATCGGCAACATCGCAGTTCCGAATTCGAATGGAGCGTTTTCACGGTATCCGCCAACCATCCAAGAGCCGTCGATTCTCATGCCAGCCTGACCCTTATCGAAGGCGCCCCATTGACCAGCAGTTGCTGCGTGGTCAACATTGATGAGATCTACAAGGAATTGGAGGGCTGATCTTCCAGCTGCCGAATTGAATGTGGGTGCCGTGTTCGCTTTATTCAAGAAACCGGCACCAGATTGCCAAAGGTATGGCTGGAACTGCCAGGTAAGTCCTTCACCTGGCTGTACATAGATTTCCATCCCTTGGATACCGTTGCCAAGATTGCTGATTGCGATCGCGGCCGCGCGCATTTCAGACCATGTCTTCGGTGGCTTATTGGGATTTAGACCAGCCTTGCGGAACAGGTCCTTGTTGTAGAAGAGCGAAAGATTGTTTGTGCTAGCCGGCAATGATTGCAATTTGCCTTTGTATAGACCGTAGGTGAGCAATTGCGGGTAGATGCCATTCGTTGCTTTCTTAATGCCACCGAGTGCAGCACCCAAATCAACCAACTTGCCTGATCGATTCATGTTGGCCATCCATGCGATATCCGTTGCAGCAAGGGCAGGGGTTGTTCCGCTTGCGATAGATGCTTGGAGCTTGGGAAGTAAATCACCCCAAGGGAATGTCACTGGCTTAACGATGACCCCTGGGTTCTTCTTGTTGAATTCAGCGACAAGCTTGCTCAGTGCTTGTCCGTTTCCGCCATCCCAGTAGTTCCAGAATTGAATTGTTACTGGCTTTGTTGCCTTACTTGCGGCGATCGCTGACCCAGTGCCTAGGGAGACCGTAGCGAGAACGGCCAAGCTTAGGATCGAGGCGAGGCTGCGATGAGTTCGTTTCACCACGGGCTTCCCTTCTTGAAGGTGGATTTGCTAGTGGTGGAAAAGTAAGCCCGTATGAAACATATGTCAAGAGTCTGAAACATGATACATTTTCGCCATGGCAAGCTTGAGAGATGTAGCAGCCCACGCTGGCGTGAGCGTAGCTACCGCCTCCCGCGTCCTCAATAACTCAGAAATCGTGAGTCCGAAGACACGCGAGCGAGTTGAGAGAGCCATGAAGGAGTTGCTCTTCTCCATTCCGGTGCCATCGCAGCCCGAGAAACTTGCTGGTCTCTTCGTGCCAGATATTTTGAACCCAATTTTTACCCAAATAACTCAGGCAATAGAGATGAAGGCTCGAGACGCCGGATGGGCAATTGTCCTCTGCACTACAGGCGACTTGGCAAGTGCAGAGCGAGAGCATGCTCAAGGGTTCTACACCCGTCAAATCACAAACCTGATTTTCGTTTCTTCCGTCGCAGCAAATACCGCGGAACATTTACCGCATTATCAAGCGTTGCTCGAACACGGCGCTCGATTGCTTTTTGTGAACGGCGCGCCCAATGATCTCGCTGCACCTGCCATCGGAGATGACGAGTGGGCCGCCGGCAGAATTTCTGCGCAACATATTCTCGAACTTGGTCATCGCTCAATAGGTTTTATAACTGGCGTTGAAACAACTTCAAGCCGATCCCACCTTCGCCTATCTGGAATAAAGGAAATGATTGCGGGAGTTCCCAATGCCGTCATTCATCCCATCCACAGCGACTGGGGAGTTGAAGGTGGAGTAATCGGTGCGCGCAAATTGCTTGAATCGCATCCCGATATAACCGCTCTCATCTGCGCAAGCGATCTAACCGCCATCGGAGCCATGAATTACTGTCAATCAATGGGGGTTTCAGTTCCCGATGATGTATCAATTCTCGGTTCGGATGGAATCGAAATGGGGCGTTGGGTATTCCCTTCACTCTCAACCGTTGCACAACCCATCGATGCGATTTCTGACTACGTCGCTGGATGGCTCAATGCAGAGGAATCAGTTCAGAATTCCACTACGTCGACTCCCGATATCGCCTTCAGACCAACGCTCATTGCGCGCAATAGCACAGGTAAAGCAAGAGAGAAAAGGTGAGAGGCAGAACCAAAAAAGATCGAGCCGAAATTCTTAAATCAAAGTTCTTTTGACGACGTCTTACACAACGGCAAGATCCCTGCTAGCGCCAAAGAGATCCCCGCAATAAAAATTGGCCAAGCAAAAGTCGTTGGAATCGCACCATGCAATGTGTCCGCCGCATCAATCGTAAAACTTAACATGACCACAAGCCCGCCTCCAATAAGGAGGGCAAGATCTCTGGGTTTAGCGATGACGATTTCATTACTTCTCATCCTCTTCGCAACGATCAAGCCAAAGGTGATCAGTGCCAAACTGACCACCATAGGAGCCCAGACGGGTCCGACCCAAGGTACCGGGAGCAAGAAAAGTAAATCAAAAGTATCCAGACTTGTTGGCCATCCGATGAAGATCCAGAGCCAGAAGTAATAACCGATATCCCAAACGCCGAATGCCACGGCTGTCCACGCCAAGCGTTCTAGACCGCGCTTTCCGGTTATCCAACCAACCGTTGCAAGCATCACCAGGGTTGCAGCCTCACGACCGATTTCAACACCTCCCAGACCACCAAGAGAATTTTGATCGCGCAAAGGGAAGATGCTTTGAGGTGTCATATCTAGTGCACGTTGTAGATACACAACAGCTGCCGATTCAAAATAAGCCATTGCAAATGCGAATACCGAAACGAGAACTACACGCTGCCTGAAGTTGGAAATTTTAAGCACCTAGCGATCCTCCCTCCATATATTCCGAGCGGTCAGGATATTCCGAGCAGTCAAGGAACCATTCGGCGCAACTCCTAAAGAACCACTTCCGATGTTGATGCGGTGTTCGCCGAGCGCCCCGGCAATTTGTAGTCCCAGAAAGAAAGATTGAGATCGTCAATAATGTCGGCGGCGTGAACATCGAATGTCTTCCACTTAACGTCAGACGTTGTGTGAGCATCCTTAATAAGAGTTACGTCATACCCACGCTCAAGGGCAGCGTGAGTCGTATGGCGGACGCAGTTATTTGTCTGAGCTCCAGTGATGAAGAGACGACACACTCCCATTTCTTTTAGCAGGGATTCCAATTCGGTATCTTCAAATGAACTTCGGTAAATCTTGCGAACCATGGGTTCTGAATCGAGAGGCTTCAATTCTGGAACAAATTCCCATCCTTCGCTTCCGACGGGAAGATCCTTAGAGGAGTGCTGAATCCAGATTACTTTTGTATTTCCAGCACGGGCTTTCTCGACTGCTGTGTTTATGTTCTTCACGATTTCATCTCGATGCCACGCGTCTTTAACAACATTATTTTGTACATCGATGACAAGAAGCGCTGCGCCACTACGGTCTGGAAATTTGCTCATCTCTTCACCTCTTACTTTCGACTCAAAGCATATTCTGACCCTGCCCCGACAGTTCGAAATTAGCCAACCGTAAGTGTGATCGGTACCGCGCTCAGTGCCTTGCTCACCGGACATCCTTCTTTTGCTCCCTGGGCTGCGGCTGCAAATCCCGCAGCATCAAGACCAGGCACATCTCCACTTACATGGAGGCGAATTTCTGTAATGCCAACGCCAGGTTGAAAATCAACTTCGGCTGAAGTACGCAGTTCCACGGCTGGAGTTCCTGCTTTAGCCAATGCATTGGAGAGGGCCATCGAAAAACATGTGGAATGTGCAGCGGCAATAAGTTCTTCAGGGCTCGTGACGCCATTTGGCTCGGCACTTCGTGCTGGCCACGAGACGGGAAACTTTCCAATGTTAGAAGAATCCAGGCTCACTACGCCTTGACCTTCTAAAAGCGTTCCATTCCATACCGCTGATGCTTTGCGTGTTGTTGCCACAGAATCCTCCTAAAATCAATATTGGTCAGTCAGAACCTTAATACCTCACATCGATTATCTCCTGCGGGGACGCTAGAGCGCGAACTGCTCAGCCCCCATTAATGCCGCGCCAATCGCACCTGCAAAATAACCTAATTCTGCTGGAACAACTCGAATTTGCGCAGACGAAACCAAATTGGCGCGCTCACGAATTTGCGCGGTAAGCGGATCAAGTAGCTGAGCTCCAGCTTTGGCGACGCCTCCCCCAACGACAATCAGGTCAGGCGCCAGCATCACATACGTATTGGCTAAACCCGCTGCCAGCGCAGAAATCGCTTGATCAACCGCGCCCTGTGCCAAGGCATCTCCACTTGCTGCGGCCTCAAAAACTTCGCGAACGGTTTCCCTTCCACCCGCCTCTGTAATCGCTGCTGCGCCGGCAAATAACTCGACACAACCTCGATTCCCACATCCACAGAGCGGTCCGTCAAATTGAACACTCTGATGCCCAAGTTCACCTACGCTCGATCTCCCTTTCCACAGTTTTCCATCAATCACCACGCCTCCACCGATTCCAGTACCAAGAACTACACACACAACCGTCTCGAATCCAGCGCCCGCGCCGAGCACTGACTCGGCCAGGCTAAAGGCACGCCCGTCGTTTGCAACGGTTATCGGTCGGCCCAGTCGATTACTTAACTTACTTCGAAATTGGGACCCTTCCCATTCCGCGGAAAAATTTGTCAAGTGTGATGTCACTCCACTGATTTCATCGTGAATGCCTGGTAGTCCCACGCCGATGGAATCGCAGGCGCCGTACTTCTCGCGAAATTCATTGGTTATGAGAAGAAGGTCATCCAGGACTTTGGACAATGCCCTAGAGGGGTGCGTATCCCTGCTTTCTTGCGCCAGGACCGTTGGTTTACCATCTACACCAACTGCGATAACGGCAATCTTGATCGAGCTTCCACCAAGATCGAGACCAAGGAGAAGCCGCTTCGTCGATTTCGTCATTCGTAGTCCCCATTAGTCGCACCAATTACACGTATCGGGTAATTTTCAAAAGACCCTATCACTTGCTCGCGCGTCTCACTCTCAAACCACTCACCTAGGAAGTCTCTACAAGCAGCGCCCATAGACTTCAGCCGTTTCCAATCTACGAGCGCGCAACGCCGCTCTAGTTCTCGCTGGTGTTTGCTTCGGCACGACCGGAACTGCCCAAGCATTGGGTCCGAAGGGCGTCTCACCACTTGCGGTGGTGAGTAAACGCGCACTTGCCAGCGGTGTGAAAATAACCGAGGCGATGTTTCGCATATTCGCCCTTGCGGCCGTTCTCTCATTTCCGTTGTTATTTGTGGGAGATCTTAATTGGATCGTTAGCGCAAAAGGCTCTGCCATGATTCTCTGGTTGGGACTCGTGCCAACCGCCTTTGCCTACATAGCTTATGCATATGGGTTAGAGAAGGTGCGGGCGAGCACTGCCTCAACTCTGATCTTGGCAGAGCCTGCTACCGCGACCATCTTGGCTGCTGTTGTACTCGAAGAAACTATTAATGGCCGTGGCTGGATTGGCATTCTTGTCGTTATTGTCGGGCTTTTATATCTATCCTTATGACACATAAATAACTAAAGGGGTTTGAGATGATTCGGGAAATTGGTTTAGTTGAAGTTCTTGAGGGTCGCGAACCAGAATTTGAAGCGGCAATCAAGGTTGCGGCCAGCACAGTGCTTCCGAGAGCCAAGGGCTTTATAGACTTTCAAATACATCGCGGAATAGAACGTTCCAATGTTTACATTTTCACTCTTCATTGGGAAACGCTTGAAGACCACACAATCGGATTCAGAGAATCCTCACTCTTTGCTGAGTGGCGCGCAATCATTGGACCATTCTTTGTAAGCCCACCCACCGTCGAACATTGGACTCCATTATGGGAACTTCCTCGCTCCTAGGACTTCGTTCGCTTAAATAAGAACGGCGGCGAATCCCAATTCGAGATCGGCTTTGATGTCGACGATGTTTTCAAGACCAATGCTCAAGCGCACCATCCCGGGGGTAATCCCGGCGCGCAGTTGCTCGTCAGGGCTCAATTGCGAATGAGTGGTCGATGCTGGATGAATCACCAGCGAACGGACATCACCAATATTTGCCACGTGACTAAACATCTCGAGTCCTTCGACGAACTTGCGTCCTGCGTCGAGGCCGCCTTTGAGTTCAAATGACATCACAGCACCTGGGCCTTTAGGCGTATATTTCTTAGCAAGGTGATGCAATGGTGATGACTTCAGCCCTGGATAACTCACACGCTCAACCTGGGGGTGCCTCTCAAGCCACTCTGCCACCGCCTGTGAATTCTCGACATGGCGGTCCATCCGAAAACTGAGAGTCTCCAAACCCTGCGCCAATAACCAAGCATTGAACGGCGAGACAGATGCCCCAATATCCCTTAGTAATTGGAGACGTGCTTTGTAAATAAATGCCAGGTTTGCACCGAAGGCAGAGCCAACACCAAGCGTCTTCGCATAAACCAGACCGTTGTAACTCTCATCTGGATTATTAAAGCCGGGAAATCTCTCCGGGTATTTGCCGTAGTCAAAATTCCCCGAATCGACAATGGCACCGACCATTGCCGTGCCGTGACCCGACAGGAATTTTGTTGCCGCGTGGGTGACAACATCCGCTCCGTACTCAATTGGCTTCGTCATATATGGCGTGGCGATCGTGTTATCTATCATCAACGGAACGCCTGCATCATGGGCAACTTTGGCGATCGCCTCGATGTCAATCATGATGGCTTGAGGATTGGAGATGCCTTCACCAAAAAATGCCTTCGTATTTGGCCGAACCGCCCTACGCCAAGCATCCATGTCTTGCGCATCGTCGACGAAAGTGACATCAATTCCGTACTTTGGAAGAGTGAAATTGAATAAGTTGTATGTACCACCATAGACATGTGGGCTGGCGACAATATGGTCCCCGGCTTGTGCGACGTTCATAATCGCAATGGCGGTCGCTGCCATTCCAGATGCCAGAAGAAGTGCACCGACTCCGCCTTCGAGTGCGGCAATACGCTGTTCGACTACATCCTGGGTGGGATTGTTTATGCGGGTATAGACGTATCCCGCTTCTGCGATGCCAAATACATCAGCCGCATGTTGCGTATCACGAAATTGATACGCTGTCGTTTGATAAATAGGGAGGGCCCTGGATCCTGTTACTGGATCGGGTACTTGACCCGCGTGAATCTGAAGTGTCTCGAAAGACCATTCTTTCTTCATGCTCTCGACCGCTTTCCCATCATGGATAAAGACCTCGAAGTGCATGGGCTTCGGCCACCCGGCTGACTCCCAACATGTGTGCCGCTTCTCGCCACGTCACATTCTGTGTAGATGCCATTGCCTCAACTTCAACAATCGCTCGCATCAGAATTTTGTTGAGATTCTGGTGCACATCATCGGCGCTCCAGAAGTAATTCTGATTATCTTGAACCCACTCAAAGTAAGAGACAATGACACCGCCTGAGTTGGCGAGAATGTCCGGCACGACGAGAATCCCATTTGAATTCATAATCGCATCACCTTCAGGCGTAGTTGGAGCATTCGCTCCTTCCACAACCACTCGAGCTCTGATCCTTGGCGCGGTAGCTTCTGTAATTGAATCGGCTAGTGCGGCGGGGATGAGAACATCAACATCCAAGCCCAGCAGCTCTTCATTTGTAATGAAATCAGTTCCAGGCATTCCCACCAAAGTTCCGTGTTCCTTCGAATATTCAAATACATCTGCAACCGATGAGAAACCCGTTACGCCGCCATTCACATCACTTACAGCAAGGACTCTTAAGCCCATTTTCTCCAAAGCAATCGCTGTCCAATATCCAACTTTGCCAAAACCTTGGATTGCAACTGTTGCCTTCTGAGGATCAATCCCGCGAACTCTCAATGCTTCACGAGTCGAGATCGCAACTCCGTCACCGGTCGCAGACGCACGTCCTAGGGATCCACCCAGAACAATGGGCTTTCCTGTCACAACACCAGGGACCGAGAATCCTGCATTCACGGAATACGTATCCATCATCCAGGCCATGTTCCGTTCATCGGTTCCGACATCTGGCGCAGGAATATCCCGCTCTGGTCCGATGATCGGAAGAATTTCAGAGGTATATCGCCGGGTGAGTCGTTCATTCTCAGCCAATGAAAGATTGTGTACATCAACGGCCACCCCACCCTTCGCTCCCCCGTACGGGAGATTGGTGAGCGCGCATTTCCATGTCATCAGCATGGCCAGTGCAATGGTTTCTTCCAGATCAATATCTTGGTGGAAGCGGACTCCACCCTTAGAAGGACCTCTTGTTGTTGAGTATTGGACTCGGTATCCCTTATACATCTCCACGCGGCCGTCATCGCGTCGAAGTGGGACTGCTACTTCTAGGACACGCCTCGGTGTTGAAAGGGTGTTCCAATCATTTTCAGAGAGTTTAAGTTGATCTACTGCCCGTCGTAATTGGGCAAGGGCGGTTGCCATTGGTGACTCCATTGTCATAACTTCACGGTAGCCCACGAACGACAAAAAATGAAGTCACGTAGGGTGGGGCGAGGTTTGAGTGGCTCGAATGACACTTTCATGGAGTTCATGAGGTAAGTTCTGCGCGAATGGAGAAAAATATGAAAAAACAGGTAATTCTCGGAGCGTCACTTATTGCGCTTGCCTGGAATCTCTATCTCGTCGTCGGTGCGACCCTTAATGTTTCCTCCTTGATGACACGAGTTGCCGGAGGAGGCTACGACTCTCTTCCGATTGGCCTTCGCTTTGCTTACGGAATCCAAACAGTAGTTGTCGTTTTTGAATTGATCTTTATTGTTGCGCTATACCAACATGCAGGGGCCTGGTCAAAAAACAGTTATTTGCTCTCCAGAATCTTCCTTATCCTCGCCACTATCAGCGCCTTCGTTAACTTCGCCTCACGTAGCCCTGATGAAAAATGGAATGCGATTGCCGCGGCAATCATTGCATATGGATTCTTCTCCCTGGCAGAAATGCGATTCAAACCTCGAAGATGACCACACGTTTGAAACTTGACGAGACTACTGACAGGGATTGATATTTCGCGGATAATTACCACATGAAAGTCAGCCTTCTTCAATCCGCACGCGAATTTCTCGGGCAGACGCAGGCAATCAGAGCGGCGGATCCCTTCCGCACCAACATCATTGGAAGCGTAGCTTTATCCGTCGCAGACGGATCTCGCACGTACGAGAAATGCTTCTGGTGGATTATCTCCAGTGATTCTGGCGAGGTCATTGGGGCGGCAATGCGAACTACCCCCCATGGAATGCTCTTTACTCCGATGCCCAAAGAAGCGTTGCGAGAGTTGGCGCAAGAGGTTTCCCTATACGATCCTGAATTGCCGGAAATTGGCGGCTCCTCCGCGGTGGTCTCTGAATTCTTAAAGGCCTATCAAAATACGGGCACGAGTCAGAGCAAACGCCCGGTCGAGGAGTCGGGGCACGAACTCCTGTACACGTTAAATGAACTAAACATTCCGTCGGTTCCCGGCAAAATGGAAAATGCCACCCGGGATGACTACCAGAAAATCTATGCTTGGTATATCGAATTTGGGAATGAGGCTGGCCTCCTAATGCCCAACCTCGAGGAGTCAATTGAAGATGGCCTCAACCGAGGTTCATTGAAATTCTGGCGAGTGGAAAATGAACTTGTTTCCATGGCCGGGCATGCACGTTTGGTTGAAACACCCAGTGGAACGGTAGGGAGGATTGGTCCTGTGTACACGCCTCCAACCCACCGCCGTCATGGTTATGCAGGCGTCCTTACTGCCACCCTTTCGCAAACTCTGGTGGAACAAGGGGCTCGTGTCATGCTTTTCACTGACGCGAAAAATCTGACAAGTAATGGTGTTTACCAAAGAATTGGGTACGAGTTATTGGATGAAAATAGAAGGTTCAAGTTTGTTGAGCCGGAATGATAAAAGATGTCCGCCACCTAGCCAGCCACAAGGGATACACACCGCTAATCGCGGCGCGCTTTATTTCCAACCTGGGAAATGGTCTCTCGCCAGTCGCGCTGGCTTATGGTGTCTTGAGTTTGCCCGGAGCTAAGGGAACCGACTTAAGCCTGGTTATGGCAGCGCGATTTGCTCCGATGATTCTCTTTATGTTGTTCGGTGGGGTAATTGGGGATCGATTCAAACGCAATCGAATTGTCGGTGGAGCAGACATAATCGGAAGTTTCATTGCATCCGTTAGCGCGATTTCCTTTATTTTCGGTTTCGCCTCGGTACCGCTTCTCTGCCTGATGGGTGGATTATTTGGAGTCTTGAATGCTCTCTGGTGGCCCGCAATGTCTGGAGTGCTTCCGGAAATAATGCCCAAAGAGTCTCTACAGAAGGCAAATGCAATCATCTCCTTTGTGAGCAACTTCGGATTCATCATTGGAGCACTCATTGGCGGAACCGTGGTTACTCTCTTTGGATCCGGATGGGCACTTCTCGTTGATTCACTTACTTTCCTGGTGGCGGGAATCCTGGTCTGGTTTATCAATTTGCCCTCCATCGAAGTAAAAGAAAAATCATCCATGCTCCATGACCTAAAGATTGGGTGGCGCGAATTCATTTCCCGCTCATGGGTCGTGTCAGTAGTCATCGGATTCACATTCATCAATCTCTGCTTTGAAGCCACTATTTCAGTGCTTGGGCCACTCTCATTTAATTCAGGTGGGCATGGTCCACGCGACTGGTCCTTCAACTTGGCCGCAATCACTGCGGGCATGTTGATCGGAAGTGTGGTCGCACTGAAAATACATTTCCCGCGTCCTCTTGTTCTTGGGATGATCGCAATCGCATTTACATCAGGATGGAATTTAACCCTCGCAATGGGTGTCGCCTTGCCAGTCGTACTTGTAAGCGCATTTATCGCCGGAATTGCTATAGAAATATTCGGGGTTGCTTGGGGATCATCAATGCAAGCAAATATTCCCAAAGAGTCGTACTCGCGCGTGGTTTCTTACGACGCGCTCGGCTCGTATGCATTGGCACCTATCGGTATCGCTTTCGCTGGTCCTTTTGCAGAGTGGCTCGGAATTTCAACAACACTCTATGGATGTGCCCTGATTACTCTGGTCGCATCGCTCCTACCACTCATGCTGAGGTCGGTACGAAATCTTAGGAGCAACATCAAGGAGCAGCCACTTGCTGAGGAAATTTTCTAACTCACTCGCTTCTTACTTCACCAACTATTCAGCAAGGTGCGACCAGATCTCGAGGTCGTGAAGCCCATCCGCTTCTACAACCGTTGTATTTAATTGAAAGACGCATGTGCGCGGCATTCGCATATACATAGGCCTTGTGAGAACTTTTTGCTATTCATCGCTAAGGTCGGCACCTCCAAGATGCGCCAACTTAGATTGCGAGATGACAATGTCAGCCACTAACGAATGGTCCTTCGAAACCCTACAAATTCACGCCGGCCAAGTTCCGGACCCAACAACTGGTGCCAGGGCGCTACCTCTCTATCAAACGACTGCCTATCAATTCCGCGACACAGAACATGCTGCAAATCTTTTCGGATTGGCTGAACTTGGAAATATATACACCCGTATCAACAATCCAACGCAAGATGCTGTTGAACAGAGGCTCGCCGCTTTAGAGGGTGGTGTTGCCGCGCTACTTCTGTCTTCTGGATCGGCTGCTACAACTTTTGCGATTCTTAATGTCGCAGAATCTGGTGACCATATAGTTTCTAGTCCAAGTCTTTACGGGGGGACATACAATCTCTTTCATTACACACTTCCAAAATTCGGTATTGAAGTCACCTTCGTCACAGACCCAAATGACCTTGATGCATGGAAGAGCGCAATACGACCAAATACCAAAGCACTCTTTGGCGAAACTATCGCGAACCCGAAGAACGAAATACTAGATATTGAAGGTGTCGCTAAGGTGGCGCACGACTTTGGAGTACCCCTCATCGTCGATAACACAGTTGCGACGCCGTATATTCTTCGCCCAATCGAGTATGGAGCAGATGTTGTCGTTCACTCGGCCACCAAGTTCCTATCTGGCCATGGCAATACCGTAGTCGGGGCAATCATTGATGCCGGAAAATTCGACTATGCAAAATATCCCGATCGATTCAAAGGTTTCAATGAACCCGATGAGAGTTACCACGGTCTCGTTTACGCACAAGCACTCGGAGTGAGTTCGGCATTCGGAGCCAATCTCTCTTACATCTTCAAGATTCGACTACAACTTCTCCGAGATATTGGAGCTGCAGTCAGCCCATTTAATGCATGGTTGCTGGCTCAAGGCTTGGAGACTCTCAGTCTTCGAATAGAACGCCATCTAGAAAATGCCAACGCGATTGCACAATGGCTAGAAATGCATGACGACGTAGACGCAGTGAGCTATGCCTCTCTTGCATCCTCACCATGGCATGCCCTCGCAAAGAAATACACTCCTAAGGGATCAGGATCGGTCGTTTCATTTGAGCTTAAGGGTGGAGTGCAAGCGGGTAAGCGATTTGTTGAATCCCTCAAACTCTTTAGCCACGTTGCAAATATTGGTGACGTCCGATCCCTGGTCATTCATCCTGCGACTACGACCCACTCCCAGTTGAGCTCTCAAGAGCAATTAGATGCAGGGGTCACTCCGGGCTTGGTCCGACTGAGCATTGGCCTGGAAAATATCAGGGACATTAAGGCTGATTTAGAAGCCGGATTTAAGGCTTCTCGTTTGTGACCGGTCTCTCGCCATCCACCTTAGGGGCGTACAGTTATCTTTCATGAACCCTGTAGAGGATGAGGCACCAGTAGCTCCTCCAAAACTTAGAGGCTGGTTTCATCTAGGGGCCGCACCGGTTGTCTTTGTTGCCTCACTTGTCCTATTTATCCTGAGCAAGGAACCGTTCAAGTTTGCCGTGGCCTTGTACTCCCTTACGGCCATAACCCTTTTCACTGTTTCAGCGATTTACCATCGCGTTCCTTGGTCTCCCTCAAAGAAAAGATTCTGGCGGCGTTGGGATCACGCCAATATCAATTTGCTCATTGCGGGTTCGGTAACCCCGTATGCAGTGACTCTGCTGACCGGGCGCGATCGTACGATTCTTCTGTCCGTAATGTGGATTGGCGCAATCATCGGTGTACTGGTGCGAATTTTCTGGATTGGTGCTCCACGCTGGTTATATGTCGCCAACTACCTGGTCCTTGGGTGGGGGGCCATCTTCTATGCACCGGCCATGTATCGAGCCGGCGGACTCTGGGTTCTCCTCCCCATTCTCATTGGAGGCCTTCTCTATTCGGTGGGTGCGATCTTCTATGCACTCAAACGCCCCGGGAGAAATGCTAGATATTTTGGCTTTCACGAGTTATTTCATATCTTTGTAATCGCCGCCTGGGTCTCTCAGTACATCGGTGTCTCTATAGCCATCTACCGAAAGTAGATTCTGGCGCCTCACTGGTTGGTCATTTTGGACCGCTTTTGAGGAGCCCCTACTGTGCTCTAACCTGTCCCTCTAGAGGTAGCCAGAAGACCGAGCAGACTAGGAGCCAGAAGCAATGAGTGAGAAGAGTTCCTTCCTTAACTGGGTCGGGTTTAAGGGCGAGGAGAGCAACGCTCCAGGCTCGGTAGAACGAATCCGAGAACTTGAGGCTCAACTAGCCGATCTGCGTTCGCGTCGAGACATAACTGCGCTCTCAAAAGAAGAATTCGAAATCTTGGCCACCGAGACTGCCATGACAATCATCAAATCTGCACAGTTACGCGAAGCAAAAGCTCAGGCAACTGCGGACCGAGTGATTACCGATGTTTCCCGACAAGCAAAAGAAGCGATTGAGGGTGCCGAACAGAAAGCCAAATCACTTCTCGCGGTCGCCGAATCCCGCGGACGAAAGTACCTCAGCGCCGCCGAGACCGAAGCACAAGAACTCTTGGAAAAGGTAGAGCTCGAGGCCGAAACACTCCTCGAGAATAAAAAACGCGAGGCAACCCATCTCACCACCACGGCTCGGCGCGAAGGTGAGCGAATTGTCAATGAAGCCACTCACGATGTCCGTGAATATCGCCAGTGGCTTTCAGGAGTCATTACCGAAGCCGAGCGCCTCTACAAAGTTCAGGTGCAATCACTTGATGCAGCCGAAAGTGCCATTCACCAGTCCCGTTCTCGCTTAGAAGCAGCGTTTCTTCACTTAGCCAATTTACAGAAGAATGTGCTTAGCAGTCTCAATAGCGATGACACCGTTGTGAAGAACACACCCATCACCGTTGCGAGTGAACGAACAAAGCCTGCATTGGATGCGCCAAAGAAGACCACAAAGAAAGTGGTGAAGAAAACCACCGCACATCGGAAATAGTTTTCGTGGCAGCAAAGCAAAGTATCCGGCACATTGCGGCAATTGATGGAATGCGCGCAGTTGCGGTTATCGCGGTTCTGCTTTATCACCTGGGCTTTTCATGGATACCTGGCGGTTTTCTCGGCGTAGACCTTTTCTTTGTAATCTCTGGCTACGTGATCACGCGACTTCTACTTGATTCAATTCAAAGAAGTGGTGGATTAGACCTTCGAGGATTCTACGCAGCGAGATTTCGCAGATTGTTTCCCGCCTTAATTTTCTTGATGGTATCTACCGCTCTCTTTGTAGGTGTTTGGGCGCCTGAAACGATTAAGAGGTTTCTGACCGACATTCCATTTGTCTTGACCGGCTCGATGAATTGGGCACTTGTATACCGTCATCAAGATTATTTTGAAGCTATAGGCCGGCCTCCTTTGCTGCAGCACGCTTGGTCTTTGGCGGTTGAAAGTCAATTTTATTTGGTCTGGCCACTCATCTTGCTTCTGGTTCTGAAGAGATTTGGAAAGAAGATGATTCCGAGTGCTGCACTCGCGATCGCCGCAATTTCGGGAACCGTTCTTTTTACGCTCTCGTTGCGACTTGATGCGTCGAGTGCTCAAAGAGTCAGTCACGTATATTTTGGTACCGATACTCATAGCATCGGTCTCTTCTTGGGCGCAGCGCTTGCAGTCAGTTGGATTCCGCAAAACTTAAGCACTAAGATCACAAAACGTGCCCAAGATTTTGTTGATGGCATTGGTGTCATCGGGTTGCTAGGCATTCTTGCCTGTTTTCTCTTCATTAAAGAATCAGATGCAACCCTTTACCAAATCGCCTTTCCCCTGGCGGGAATTTTCGGCTGCGCAATGATTACTTCTCTCGTTCATCCTGCATCTCGATTTGCACCTCTCCTCAGCAGCAAACCAATTCTCTGGATAGGCGAGCGCTCCTACGCGATTTATCTTTGGCATTGGATCATTTTCCAAGTAACCCGCCCCACCTATGATCTCGCAGGTGCCACATGGGCCCTGTATGCATTGCGAATTCTCATTGTCTTTGCACTTGCAGACATCTCCCTCCGATGGGTAGAACTGCCCGTTCGAAGTGGAGCGATTGAATCCTGGTTCCGCGGGATGAAGTACCGAACAAAAAAGGTCCGTGTCCGACAGAAGAGCTCGGTGCTGGCTGGTTTGCTCATTCTCATCGTCGCAACCTCACTCGTGAGTGCGAATGCGCTGATGCAAAGTGCACGCTTGCAGGAAGCGTTGAAAACATCGTTGGAACAGCCCGCACCTACTCCAACCCTTACGTCCACTGTCGCCACTAAACCGAAACTCTGGGTTGCGGGAGATTCAGTGATCCTTGGAATTAGGAACACGCTGGATCAGAACTCTGCCATTGGTCTCATCAACGCCCGCGTAGGACGGCAGGCCGCGGAATTAATCAAGGTACTCCGACACGACAAATCGACGATGCGGGACTCGCCAGTCATTCTTGATTTGGGAAATAACAACCGCCTTACCCGTGAAGAAGTAAGCACTGTCTTTGAAGAGGTGAAAGATCAACCTCAAATCATCATGGTGAATACTGCGGTTCCTCGTTCATGGCGTGCGGCAAACAACGCCCTCATTGATGAATTTGCAAAAAAGTATCCAAATGCATCGATTGTAAATTGGAACGCCATATCCAAGGGTCACCCAGAGTATTTTGGCCCCGATGGAGTCCATCTTCTTCCTGCAGGTATCAATGCCTACGTTGGCGCAATCATGCAGGTGCTTGCCCCAATTTATTAAGAGTAAGTGCCAGGAAGACCGAACGCCTTTGCGGGAGTTGCCTCGCCATCTGAGTAGACACTCGAAACTCTAAATGATGTCCATCCGGTGCCGCTCTCCTTTGTAACATCCAAGTAAAACTGAGTGGCTGGGACGGTTGAAATCAATTTCCATGGTCCGTTGCTCAACGAAATCTCGATGTTATATCCGGTCAACCCATCAGATGCATTTGGAACCCGCCAAAAAATTGTCGCACCAGTTGGTGTGTAGTGTGCAACAACTCCTTGGGGAGCTTCATGTGTAGAAATAACGACAGCCGTAGGTGTTGGAGTCGCTGTTACTTCTGGTGTTGACGTTGGAGTGGAGGATACAGATGGGGTTGGAGTTGGCTTGGCTGCATCGTCTTTATTTGAACCATTTGATTGTCCCCAGACGATCAGCCCCAAGACAATAATCCCTACTACAACCGCAAATATGACTCTCCCAGATGCGCTCTCTTTCTTGACCGGAGTCGGTGGCTGCACGGGCGCTGGAACTGCCACTGGAGTTGGTGCTGTCAGTGGGGATGGTGTTGAGACTATTTCGACACGTGATGTTCGAGCAGTAATGGGTGCCTCAGGGATAACAATTCTCTCGACCGAACTTTTCTTTGCGGCAGACTTTTTAGCAGTGGACTTCTTGACAGCGCTCTTCTTCGCGGCGGTTTTCTTTACGGCGCTCTTCTTTGCGGCAGACTTTTTAGCAGTGGACTTTTTGACAGCGCTCTTCTTCGCGGCGGTTTTCTTTGCTACCGACCTCTTGGCGGGAGTCTTCTTCGCTATGGATTTCTTAGCCGTCGCCTTTTTTGCGACCGACTTCTTAGCGGTTACTTTCTTTACAGCCACAGTTACTCCTTGGGTAGTAGTACGTACTTCAGAACACGCACACTTATGAGAGAAGGCTACCCCAGGGTGCCCAGCATTGCCGCTACCCGTGGCGCAATTGCGCGAAGAGACTGACCCCTATGGCTAATCTCGTCCTTCTGCCTTGCATCAAGTTGTGCGAGAGAAAGCGTGCTTCCGAGTGGTAGGAAAATAGGGTCGTATCCAAAACCATGATCGCCAATTGGGGCAGCCAGTATGTGGCCTTCGAGGATGCCCTCCGCCGTAGTCTCTGAGCCGTCGGGCATAACAAAAGCGCTGACGCAAGTGAAGTGTGCACTCCGGTCGCGACCCTGTACCGAATCAAGTTGCCTGAGTACTTTCGCGATATTTGCCTGGTCATTGCCATGAACACCCGACCACCGAGCCGAGAAGATTCCAGGGGATCCGTTCAGGGCATCTACGCATAAGCCGCTGTCATCTGCGATTGCAGGAAGCCCCGTCTGCGCACATACGGTCCGCGCTTTCAAGAGGGCGTTCTCTAGGAAGGTCTCTCCTGACTCTTCCACGTCCTCTAGTTCTGGAAAATGCGCAAGACCTACGAGATCAATAGATTCCGAGTGAATCTCATCGAGAATTCTCCTGAACTCCTTTATTTTCCCCGCATTGCGGGTGGCAAGAACGATTCGATGTGCAGGCAAAGTGAGACCTCTACTGCGCGAGCGCTGCACGTTGAAGTGAGCGAAGCTCCGCGCATCCCGCAACCGCCAGATCCAAGAGAGAGTCAAGTAGCGCTCGATCAAAAGGTTGGCCTTCAGCTGTTCCCTGAACCTCGATGAATCGACCGTCTCCACTGCAGACCACGTTCATGTCAGTATCCGCTCGCACATCCTCCTCATAACAGAGGTCAAGCATTGGCACGCCATCGATAATTCCAACGCTAATCGCAGCAACCGAGTCAGAGAAAGGTTCGGCCTTAGCAGGAATATGACCCTTCTCCTTAGCCCAAGCAATGGCATCGGCAAGTGCAACGTATGCTCCAGTGATCGCGGCTGTTCGAGTTCCGCCATCGGCTTGCAGAACATCGCAATCGATAACGATGGTGTTCTCGCCTAGTTCTTTCATGTTCACAATGGAGCGCAGGGAGCGACCAACGAGGCGGGAAATCTCTTGCGTACGACCGCCGAGTTTTCCTTTGACACTCTCTCGATCCGACCGAGTATGAGTGGCTCGTGGCAGCATTGCATATTCAGAAGTAACCCACCCCTTGCCAGAATCCTTCAGCCAACGGGGTACTCCTGGAGTAAATGAGGCGACGCAAAGTACGCGAGTCTTGCCGAACTCAACCAGAACTGAACCCTCTGCATGATCGAGCCAGTTCCGTGTGATCGTGATCTGGCGCAAGTCTGCATTACTTCTACCGTCTTTTCGAGTCATCGCTCCCTCTTCCGTTCTGATTGGAATTACTTGATCTGAAATTGAACTTAGAGCTCTTGGTGTTCGACTCCACCCACTTCTGGGCCTAAGAACCGTCTTGCCAACTTTTCAAAGGACGCTGCATCGCCCGTTGCTAGGAACTTGTGCGTTGGCGGCTTTTCGTGAGTGGATCGCATCAATGAGTTTTCCAGAAGGACTCTGTACAAATCTTTTGCGGTTTCCTCTGCACTGGATACAAGAGTGACGTCATTACCCATCACGTACGAAATGACTCCAGTAAGCAATGGGTAGTGCGTGCAGCCAAGAACCAGGGTGTCGATGTCTTGCGCCATCACAGGAGCAAGGTAGTCGCGCGCAATCTCAGTGATGGCGCTTCCGGAAGTCTCGCCACGCTCGACATACTCAACGAAAAGCGGACATGCAACGGAAGTTATTTTCAAGTGCGGCGCGGCTGCGAAAGCATCAAGATACGCTTGCGAATCAATCGTCGCCTTCGTTCCGATTACGCCAATTCTTCCGGTACGTGTGGCGGCAACCGCGCGACGGACCGCAGGTTGAATAACTTCTACTACAGGAACTGAATAACGCTCTCTGGCATCGCGCAACATCGCGGCACTCGCGGTATTGCATGCGATCACTAAAACTTTCACGCCTTGATCGACGAGGAAATCAAGGGCCTCAAGTGCAAAGGTCCGCACTTCTGCAAGCGGGCGCGGTCCATACGGTCCACGAGCAGTATCGCCTAAATAGAGAATGGGTTCGTTGGGAAGCTGGTCCAGAATGGAACGTGCAACGGTTAAACCACCAACACCAGAATCAAATACTCCAATTGGGGACTCGCTCACGATGGCAAGCCTACACTTGCAGAATTAACCACCCGCGACTGCAGGAAGAATCGTGATCGAGTCGCCCGCCTTTGTCGGAGCTTCCAATCCACCCATGTATCGGACATCTTCATCATTGACGTAGATATTGATGAATCGACGCAGAGCTCCGTTTTCGAGCAAGCGCTCTGCAATACCTGGGTACTGGACATCAAGGTCGTTAATTACGCCAGAGAGAGTTGACCCCGCGGCTTCGACTTTCTTCTGATCCTTCGTAAATGGGCGCAGGATGGTGGGGATGCGGACTTCGATTGACATGGTGGAATTATTCCGCATCTATTGCCCTAATCGGTAATCGAGACTTCTTCCTCGGTCACCTGGCCGTCGATAATGCGAAAAGAGCGAAATTCAGTATCTGGCGCAATCTCCTGGCGAGTAGAAACCAGGACATAGTGCGCCCCTGGTTCGCCGGCGTAGGCAATATCAGTGCGAGAGGGAAATGCCACGGTATCCGTATGTGAGTGATAAATGACGACGATCTCTTCATCCATGTCATCGACCTCTCGGTAGAGCGCTAGCAAGTCTTTGGGATCGAATTCATAAAATGTTGGGGAATGTGCTGCATTGATCATTGGCTTAATCCGCGTGGTGCGGCCAGAGCCAAGCGGTCCTAAAATCACTCCGCATGCTTCATCTGGATATTCGGCTCGGGATTGTTCCAAAATCAACTCGACAAATTCACGCGATATTTCCAATGTCATCTCCGTCAACCCCTACTCAGAAACCATCAAAGAATTTATCAAACTCTCCTGCAGCCATCCGAGCCACGAGTAAACCGCAAAGACTGCCTGCATTGGATCCTCAGGTGAGAGAAGCTCAAAACGTTGGTACGAATTGTCTTCAACATTCAACCGAACACCCAATGCTAAGCGGATGTCATTAATTGCTCCGAGCCACGCTTGTGCGCCCTGCCCATTGAGAGAGATATTGGAATCGTCCTCTAGAAGAAGTGTCCGCATATTCATTGCGTGCTCTCGCTTTTTGCTACGAAGGGTTGATTCCGTATATCGGCGAAATTCTGCTGACTCCACCGGATCCGCATAGGCATTAGGGAGTAATCGGAGCAAGACGGCATCATCCGGTGGCGAGTCATGTCCGGTGATACCCACCATCTCGGCAAGTGGATCCTCATCTACAACATCAACTCGTTCGGCGAGAATTTCAATAAGTTGACCCGATAGATTGAGAAGAACTTCTCGCTCGGAGGGTGAAAATGCGACAATAAAAGTGTCGCCGTCTACTCTTTTGAAACCTTTGGAGGGCCTGGAAGACTTGGAAGGTCTAGCGCCCATCGTGACTCATCAACTCACTTGTCATCGCGTGCCAGAGTCGCCCAAAGCCCGAATTCATGAAGCCTGGCAACATCGCGCTCCATTTCTTCACGCCGACCACTAGAAACAACCGCTCGGCCCTCATTGTGAACCTGAAGCATCAATTGGGTGGCTCGCTCCTTTGAATAACTGAAGAGGGTCATAAATACATAGGTCACATAACTCATGAGGTTGACCGGATCGTCCCACACAATGGTTATCCATGGGCGATCCACAAATAAAGATGCATCAGTGAACTCATCAATCGCCTCCTCAACCGCTGCTTCAGTGCTCAGCATCTGACTCCTCACCTAACCGCGTTCTAATAAATCACAACAGAGAATATAGAACTAGTGGCGCCATCCACGTTTGGATTTCCTGCAACCTTCACGCGGTATTGCGCGATTCCGCGCGCACTCTCTGTGGTCGCGAAGGCAAATGTGCCGTCTTCTAAAGTGAGTGTTGGCTTACCAATTGTGCGCCATCGTCTGGCAGTAAGTCTTTCAAGTGTCACCGCGACACCAGCCTCATGCGGTTGGATCGTTCCAGTTATTGCGATCGGAGATTTGGCTAAGGCTGAATCTGGTGACCAGATAGAGAGTAGCCGCGCAATTGCTATGGGGAGGTCGGCACTTTGGGATGCCAGTCTCTCCCAACTTGCGTCGGTGGTGATCCGTAGCGCGCTGGTTTTGGCTAAGAGGATTGGGACAGAGATCATCCCATCAGAGCCAGTCGTCGTTTCAAGTATTTCGCGCCACTGCGTCTCACCTGTTGGAAGAAGTAGCACGTGGACCGTCACTCCAGCCACTGGCGTCTTATCGGGTAGTAGAAGTTGCCCAGTAATGAGAACTGGACTTCCATACGCCGTAGAGGACTTATCTGAACTTAATTCACTGACAACCGCGTCAGGTGCAATGGACTGCGCCACTAGTCTCACCGCCGCAGTTGCAGTGGGATCTTCCATTCCCAGAGTCCACGCCGTTATTCCGCCGAGGTGATACTTCACAACAAGTTGCGCTCTCGCCGCGTACCCGCGTGCGTCTTGGTACCAAGCCGTTCGCGAGGCAGTACAGGTTGTCGCTAATCCAGAACTGGCTGTGCCTGAATAGACCTTGGTATATGAAAAAGTCGCCTCGTTATAGGCAGTGTTATAGACAAGTGTTGCACCGTAACTAGCGGCCAAATTAGCGGCGTCTTTCATAAGAAATGTCGCCGCCCGCGAAGAAGTGGATACAGCGGAAGCCACGTTGCTGGGGCAGACACCGACCACTTTCGTCACCCAATCACGACCATACCCGGCGATGCCAACGTAAACCTTCGATGCCGGAACGACAGAGACAGCGTATTGAACCGCCAGGTCCGCCCATGAAGTCGGACCGATGGGACCGGGTGAACTCGTTGAATAGTCATATGTCATGATTCTTAAGCGATCAATCATTGGTGAAATCGATGCCCAGTCATAGACATAGTAGCCTCTCTTTCCCGACGTGGGATTGAAGAGAACTGGAGTTGTGACCGAAAGCAATTTATCAAATGAGTGCAATGACAGACTAAGTTCGTTAATGAAGGCGACCCAATTGACTCGAGTTGCTGGCCAGGATGAGGTGCCATCGGTAAATGCGAAACCCTCAAAATCTAGATCGATGCCATCGAAATTGTTGGTCAGCACGAAATTTGTAATGGTCGAGACAATTTTTGTTCGCATTTTTGGATCGGCGATCAGTTTGGCAAGGACCAATTTTCCAGTTCCATCAGTAATGGTTGGAAGTATCAAAAAACCCGAATCGCGCATGGATGTCAGAGGCACCGACATCGGGGTACTTGGGTTAGCCGGCGTATAAAGATCTAGTATTTTTGTTTCACTCTTAAGCGTGAACCAGAAAGGCATCACCTCCCTTATTAAGTCACCATTCGCGATGGCCGCTGGAAGTGATGTCTTCATCGAGTAATAAGGAATCCAGCCCGTCAGAATTTTCCGCGGTGGCGACTGCGCATTACCTGGGGCAGCAAGAGTGCTAGCGGCCGAGAAAAGTAGTGCAACAGAAATGAAAATGGCAGTACCTCGGCGAGTAAAGAAATGAGATGGGAAGTGTCGATGAGCCGTTGGTAAACGAATCACGGCGCCTCCTCACTCATGCTCACTCGGAAGTGGCTCCAGTTAGTTAGTTCAATTGTTCAGTCATAGTTCACCGATAGTTTACAGAGGGTTTTTAGGGTATCGGGTACGCTCATCAATCCAGCGTGCCATTCGTGTACCTCTTATTTTAGGAGTTTCTGTGAAAAGGGATGAACCCTCGGATTCTCCTGCATTGCTCACAAAATTATCAGGATTAGATCGTTTTCTGCCCGTTTGGATTCTGTTGGCTATGGCTGCGGGATTGATCCTTGGAAAGTTCATTCCGGGAATTCAAGGATCTTTGGATTCAATAAAAATCGGAGGCACTTCGCTCCCAATCGCTCTCGGACTTCTTCTCATGATGTATCCAGTTCTTGCAAAGGTCCGCTACGAGGAGATGGGTTCGGTGACTGGTGATCGAAAACTCTTATGGTCCTCACTTCTCCTCAATTGGATAGTTGGTCCGGCACTTATGTTTGCGCTCGCTTGGATATTCCTGCCACACCAACCGGAATTGCGTACCGGACTGATCGTGATTGGTCTAGCTCGTTGCATCGCAATGGTCCTAATCTGGAACCAACTTGCCTGCGGTGATAGAGAAGCGGCGGCACTGTTGGTTGCGATAAATTCAATTTTTCAAATTCTCGCTTACGCACTTCTGGGAACTTTCTATCTTCGGATTCTTCCTGGCTGGTTGGGACTCAATGTTCAAGACGTTAGCTTCTCCACTTTGGAAATAACGAAGGCAGTTCTGATCTTTCTCGGCATCCCTTTAGTCGCTGGTTTCGTCACCCGAAAAGTTGGTCTTCGCGTCAAGGGTGAGAACTGGTACCAATCACGCTTCATCCCTCGTATCTCACCCTTTGCCCTTTATGGCCTGCTTTTCACCATCACCATCATGTTTGCACTGCAAGGCCGAACCATCGCGGATGATCCAATCTCGGTCGCAAAAATTGCGGTTCCACTACTTATCTATTTCGCAATTATGTGGACGTTCTCATTTGCCTGCGGCGCATGGATTGGTTTGAAATATGCAAAGTCGGCAACACTGGCTTTTACGGCAGCCGGAAATAATTTTGAATTGGCCATTGCGGTATCGATTGGAGTCTGGGGAGTCACCTCTGGGCAAGCACTGACGGGCGTAATTGGACCATTGATTGAAGTTCCCGCATTAGTGGGACTGGTTTACGTCTCTCTCTGGCTGAGAAAGAGATTCGCCCAGACATCCTGAGTAGCCCGAATGTCGGAAAGGTTATTTGTCGTCTGGCGCGGGTCGAAAGCCGGAGTAGATTTCCTTGCAGATCGGACAGATCGGAAATTTCTCGGGGTCCCTTGATGGGACCCACTTCTTTCCGCAGAGAGCTGTTACCGCCTTCCCGCTGACTGCGGATTCGAGGATCTGCCCCTTTTTGACGTAATGCGCGAAACGATCGTGATCACCCTCATCGATCTGCTCTGCGGGTCTGATTAAGAGGTCGGTATCACTCTCTGGCTGCGACCGGCGAAAGATTCCCATGACAGGAAGAATACTTGCTTGGCTAGGATAAGGAAATGAAAGATCTCCTTCGCACCGCCGACCTGAGTCGCGCAGATGTTGAACTTCTTCTGTCGAGCGCGGCCGATTTTGCGAAAGATCCGCTCAAGGCAAGTACTGCTTTAGCAAATCGCACGGTTGCCATTTATATGACCAAACCTTCTACCCGTACACGCCTTGCATCCGAGACTGCCGTCGCACACCTTGGTGGCACGCCAATATTCATCCGTGGAGATGATCTTCAGTTGGGTCGCGGCGAGACAATTTCAGATACTGCCAAAGTAATAAGCCAATTTGCCAGCGCTCTGATTGTTCGCACATATAAGCAATCAGATGTGGATGAATTGGGAAGGGCTGCTTCAATCCCGGTAATAAATGCGCTCACTGATGACGATCATCCAACGCAATTGTTGGCCGACTGGCTGACCATCCGCGAAACCTTTGGTGCAGATATTTCAGGTCGAAAATTCTCCTACTTTGGCGATGGCAACAATATGTCGCACGCCTGGCTGATCATGGGCGCAATCATGGGCGCTCACGTTGTCGCAGCCACGCCAGCAGGCGCCTGGGCGCCAGATGCCGAAGTCGTAAAGACTGCACAGGAAATCGCCAGGGAGACTGGTGGAACGATCGAAGTAGCGCACGACGCTCGAGCGGCGGCGCAAGGGGCCAGCGTGCTCTACACCGATGTCTGGATGTCCATGGGCGACCCGGAATCGGAGCGGGCTGAGAAGACGCGAGTGCTAGCCCCATTTTCGGTCACCGCAGAGCTGATGAGTCTGGGCACAAAAGACGCAATATTCATGCACTGCCTGCCTGCCCACCGTGGCGAAGAAGTGAGTGCTAGCGTGATTGACGGACCTCAATCAGTGATTTGGCGAGAGGCACTTCACCGCCGAACTACAATCCAGGCACTTCTCTTTCATTTGGTGCGGGGCGATCTCCAAGGACGATAAAAAGCCATATTTAAAGCCATTTAGTGAGCAAGGAGCGCTTCCTAGTGTGACGGGCTAGACATGAAAATGCATGACAATAAAAAATTCAAGCACTACGGTTAAGCCCATGCGTGTAGCTGTTCCAACGGAGATAAGAACTGGCGAGAAGCGGGTTGCTCTCGTTCCAGACATCATTAACAAATTAACTCGCCTCGGACTTGAAGTTTCTATTCAATCCGGCGCGGGACTTAACGCCCAAGCATCGGATGCGGATTACGAAGCCGCTGGTGCAACGGTCGTTAAAGGAGACGTGCTCAAGGGCGCAGATGTGGTGCTTTCTGTTTCGCCACTCACCCCCGCACAGATCGGAACCCTGAAGAAGGGTGCGATCACCATCTCCTTCCTCTCGCCAACCACGGCAACAGATTCCATCGAAGCGGCCCTTGCGGCAGGCGTCACCGCCTTCTCCCTAGAACTGGTGCCCCGTATTTCACGGGCCCAGTCGATGGACGCGCTTACCTCGCAGGCACTCTGCGCGGGGTACCGAGCGGTCATCGTCGGCGCCGAACTCTCGCCGCGCTTCTTTCCACTCTTAATGACAGCGGCCGGAACGGTAACCCCGGCGCAGGTCCTCGTCCTGGGCGCAGGTGTCGCTGGTCTGCAAGCCATCGCAACCGCCCGTCGGCTCGGAGCAGTGGTTTCGGCTTATGACGTACGACCATCTTCGGCCGACGAGGTGAAGTCAATGGGTGCCACCTTCATCAACCTCGAACTCGAGTCCCTTGAAGGCACTGGCGGATATGCCCGCGAAATGACTGAGGAGCGCGCCGCAAAGCAGCGCGAACTACTCACCCCCTACATCGCGAAATCACATGTCCTTATTACTACTGCGGCTGTTCCAGGTCGCGCAGCTCCACGGTTGGTGACTCAGGCAATGGTCGACTCAATGTCGCCAGGTGCGGTAATCGTGGACCTTGCCTCCGAGACCGGCGGCAACGTCGAAGGCTCAAAGCCCGGTGAAATCATCACCAATTCAAATGGTGTCGTGATCTGGGGTGGCAGAGATGTCCCAAGCCAGCTCCCCTTCCACGCATCCATGCTCTTCTCACGAAACGTCGTGAACCTACTTACTCTCATGACAAAAGAGGGAGTGGTCACTCCAGATTTCGATGATGAAATCATCATCGGCTCGGTCGTCGCACACAACGGAGAACGGAAAGAGGCCATCAAGAAATGATGAGTAATGGCTTAGCGCTACTCAGCATTTTCACCCTCTCAATCTTTGTCGGTTTTGAAGTGGTCTCGAAAGTAAGTTCGACCCTTCACACCCCATTGATGAGCGGTGCGAATGCAATCCACGGTGTGATCCTGGTCGGTGCGATTGTCGTCGCGGACCACGCATCCAACAATCTGGAACTAACACTTGCATTAATCGCAATTGTCCTCGCCACCATCAATATGGTCGGCGGTTTCGTAGTCACTGACCGAATGCTCGAGATGTTTAAGGCGAAGAAAAAATGAGCCGCAACTTATACGACCTCATCGGCCTGATTGCCGCCGTCTGCTTCATTCTCGCCCTGAAGGGTCTATCGCATCCAAAGACGGCTCGTCGCGGTAACTTGATTGGTGCCGCCGGTGCCACGATTGCAACGCTTCTCGTCTTCTTCTTCACTGGCAATTCAAGCGATCCTGAGTATCACAAACTGCCGCTTCATAACTTGCCATTGATTCTAGTTGCGGTCCTCATCGGCCTTCTTGTCGGAGTCCCTGCCGCACGTAAGGTGCAGATGACTCAGATGCCACAACTTGTTGCGCTATTTAACGGTGTTGGTGGTGGTGCCGCGGCACTCGTCGCAATCGTTGAGTATTTGAAACTTGGAGACGAAGCGAGTCCTGCAGTTGTTATCGCCACCGTCTTTACAGTCATCGTCGGTAGCGTTTCATTCTCCGGATCGTGCATCACCTTCGCCAAACTTCAAGAGTTGATGACGACGCGTCCAGTCGTATTCCCTGGTGGACGTTTCCTCATTGCAGCAAACGTCGCTGGAGTCTTTGCAGCCGGCGCCTGGGTAATCAACTCGGGAGGAAACACTCCTCTCATCGTGCTTGCCGGACTCTCACTTCTCTTCGGTATTCTCTTCGTTCTACCAGTTGGTGGCGCGGATGTGCCGATCGTTATCTCACTCTTAAACGCATTCACCGGTCTTACTGTTGCGGCGAGTGGATATGTTCTACAGACAACCCTCTTGATCGTTGCTGGAACACTCGTTGGCGCAAGTGGAACGATCCTGACTCGCAAGATGGCAGAGGCGATGGGACGTTCGCTCTTCAAGACCCTCTTCGGCGCATTCACGGCCAAACCACAAGCGGCATCCGACGAAGCAGAGACTCGTTCGGTTAAGTCAGGGTCTCCAGAAGATATTGCAATTCTTCTCAACTACGCACGTCGCGTTGTCTTTGTTCCTGGCTTCGGTCTGGCCGTTGCACAGGCACAGCACACTGTCCGCGAACTTGCGGATCTCTTGACCGCAAAGGGCATTGATGTTGCCTACGGAATTCACGCCGTTGCAGGTCGTATGCCTGGCCACATGAACGTTCTTCTCGCCGAGGCCAACGTGCCTTACGAGCAACTTCAGGAGATGGATGAGGTCAACCCGACCTTCGCCCAGACCGATGTTGCACTCGTCATCGGCGCCAACGACGTCGTAAACCCGGCTGCGAAGAACTCACCCGGTTGCCCGATCTACGGAATGCCAATTCTCGAAGTTGCCGATGCGGCAAACGTCGTCTTCCTCAAGCGCTCCATGCGCCCAGGATTCGCCGGTATCGAGAACGAGCTTCTCTACGATCCCAAGACCACTCTCCTCTTCGGAGATGCCAAAGAGACGCTGACTAAGGTCGTCAGCGCCCTCAAGAACCTGTAACTCCCCCGCGATCGCAAGGTCGCTACGCAAAGGTGCACCGCCGACTGAAAAGACTACGTCGGCTCGTGCACCTTCTGCTTTGCTCCACCAGTCGACGTCAACCGGCGAAGAACAGGATGCGTGAGGGCGATGAAGACCCTGCTCGCTCCTCAAAAGGACTACGCCGACTGAAAAGATTACGTCGGCTTTAGTCCTTCTTGAGTCGCTCATCTGTCACCGTGCCTGGGGGCGAAGAACAGGATGCGTGAGGAGACTGTGTAGTTATCTTTTCAGTCGACGATGCATCCTTTCGAGCCTTGGTTGATGCCGATGATCGCTCCTCAGAAGTGCACCGCCGACTGAAAAGATTACGTCGGCTCGTGCACTTCTCGAGTCGCTCACCCGCGGCGAGACCCCTCAAGCGGGTTGCAGATAGTTGAACTTTCAACTACTATTGGGGCAGCGGATCAAGGGAGAGTGAAATGCCAGCCGTAACAGTCAAGGACATCACCGTCCTTCCACGCATCAGCGCGAATACATCGCTGCGCGCCCGTCGAGTAAAGAGCATTACCACGGCTCCTTCCGGGTATGAAGGCGAGGGCTTTCCGGTTCGTCGTGCGTTTGCCGGTGTTGACATGGCGCAGCTTGATCCGTTCGTTCACTTGGATCAGATGGGCGAAGTTGAGTATGCGCCAGGTGAGCCAAAGGGAACTCCATGGCATCCGCACCGGGGATTCGAAACTGTTACCTACATTATTGATGGAATTTTCGACCATAAAGATAACAACGGTGGCGGAGGAACAATCACCAACGGCGACACTCAATGGATGACCGCCGGTGCGGGAATTCTTCACATCGAATCTCCACCAGAGAGTTTGGTGATGAGCGGCGGGCTGTTCCACGGTTTCCAACTCTGGGTGAATTTGCCAGCGGCCAAGAAGTGGTCACCGCCTGCCTATCAAGATCTGCGTGCCAGTGACGTTGCATTGCTCTCCTCCCCCGATGGTGGGGCGTTGATTCGCGTGATCGCCGGTGAGGTGGATGGACATCAGGGTCCGGGTTCGACACACACGCCAATAACTTTGGTGCACGCGACTGTGCAGCCTGGTGCCGAAATCCGTCTGCCATGGCGCAAGGATTACAACGCGCTGGTCTACACACTTGCCGGACATGGCTACGCGGGAGAAGAGGGACGACCTGTGCAGATGGGTCAACTCACCGTTTTCAGTGAGGGTGATTCAATCGTTATGCGTGCGACCGACATGCAGGAAAGTCGCTCGCCTGAATTGGATCTATTCATTCTGGGTGGATTGCCCATTAAGGAACCAGTTGCCTGGATGGGACCTTTTGTTATGAACACAAGAACTGAGGTTCTGCAGGCATTTGAGGACTTCCAAAAAGGCAAGCTCGGTACTATCCCTGCGGTGCACAACGCTCCCACTCGCTTAATCGAGGGTTAAGCCAACACCGCATGCACTAGATAACCGCGGGAGTCCACCGCTTCTGGCAATCGAAGAACGCTTGCGGATTCCCTTTCGGAACAGCAATTACCATTGGGGATAACTCGGAATATTTGTCGGTACCTTCTAGGACCCTGCACTTATGAGTTCAGGGATTTTCAAAGAAACCACCAGTAAATATTCGGTGGAGAAGAGCCCTGTCATTGATGAGAACGAATGGTCGAAAATTGCCCAATTACTCCACCAAACTCCCGGCATTAATGTACTGGCCGCAATTCTCGAAATCGATCCATTTACGCTCTCTCAATCAGAACGGATTGATTACTTGGCGGCACTAGAGCGCCAGACCAGTTGGTTACAGGCGGCCATGCAACGGGCGATCGTTGCCGTTGCAGGAGACGAGCCATCACGAGCAGATGATCTCTGGAGCGGTGTGGATGAGGCAGAACGCGAAGATGTGGCAACCGCACTTCGACTCTCAGGATCAAGCGCTCAAAGTCGCATTGATATCGCACGCACTCTCGTTAATCATCTGCCAAATACTTGTTCGGCTCTTTCGACCGGCGAAATCTCTCCGTCGCACGCTACCGTTATCGCGCGTGAAACCGCTTCTGCAATTCGTGACGGCCTTTCTCCATTGGCGATTCACATTATCGAAGAGAAAGCCCTCTCGCACGCCGAGTTCCACACTCCTTCGCAGGTTGCGAATAAGGTTCGCTCGACACTTGCCAAATTTGCTCCAGAAGATTTTGAAAATGCTGTCACATCGGCACGAGATACCAGGCGAGTATCGTGCTATCGCGAGAGCGATGGAATGTCTACGATCGTTGCAATACTTCCGGCCGAGGATGCACAGTTGGTGATGTCGGCTATTGAGAGTTTCGTTCTTCTCGAATCCGATGAAAATAGTTCGACGATAAGTCGCGTGGATGGTATTGCCCGAGACAATGAATCTAGATCTCAACACGATGGGCGAAGCATGGATATGAAGCGAGCCGATGCTCTTACTGCTATTGCCGCTTGGGTCCTTGCTGAGAAAACCTCCGAGGTGCGTCAACATCGACGTCCCATAACCATCAACGTCACCGTCGACCTGCCCACACTCATGGGTCTGACTGAAAACCCTGGACAGCTCGCAGGCTATGGAGCAATCCCCGCCTCCCTTGCCCGCACTCTTGCGGCCGAAGGTAAATGGAGACGGTTTATCACCGACCCAACCACTGGTGCGCTGCTGGATTTCGGACGAGAGAGTTACGAACCGCCTCAGGCGCTGGTCGATTTCTTGCTGGCGCGAGATCGAACCTGTCGATTTCCCGGATGTCGCGCTCCGGCGCGTTCGGGAGATCTAGATCATGCGCAGAGTTGGGAGAGCGGGGGCGAAACTTCCGTTCAGAATTTGGGCGCGCTCTGTCGGCGCCATCATCGCCTCAAAACACATGGAGGTTGGCAACTGAAAAGTGAGACGGACGGGTCTTGTCTGTGGACTTCACCCCACGGAAAGCAGTACACGGTTCCGGCTCGCGATATACAGGAAGCGATCTGACCGCTTTCCCAATATTTATTCCACACCTTCTCAGTGACTCTAAGGAATACTGCAGTCATGATCTGGTGGCCCACTGAGATTCCGACTCTCCCATATGGACTCATCACGCTTCGCCCAACCCAGGAGAAGGACATTGTGAGCATCTACGAAGCGTGCCAGGATCCGGTCATTCCTCGTTTCACGACCGTGCCATCTCCTTACACCATGACACATGCAACATCCTTTATTCGAGAGCAAGCCCCAACCCATTTCTTACAGAAGAAAGAACTGCTTTTTGCGATCACACAGGGACTAGCCGAGGATGAGCAATTTTGCGGGGTGATTTCTTTCCACACCATCAGTCTGCAGAATCACACTGCAGAACTCGGGTATTGGATCGCCGCACCCTCACGAGGACAAGGTATTGGTACCACCGCAGCAAAATTAATCAGCGAATACGGTTTTTCGACAATAGGGTTTCGAAGAATTGAGGCTCTGGTAAACACCGACAACATCGGCTCGCAAGCGCTACTTATTTCCGCAGGCTACAAGCGCGAGGGCGTAATGCGCAAGAAGGTCACGCGCGAGGATGGCACTCAGATCGATATGGCACTCTTCTCGCGAATAACCCCATGAGCATGTCACCAGAACTTAATCCGGCACAGAAAGCAAAAAGTTAGGGTTGGGCTCGAGATGAATTAATAGGGAAATTCACCCCTCCGTGCAGAGCCCAACCCTAAAACTATTTACGATCTATAAGTCCGAGTGACTAATCGTCCTCGCCCAGATCAACTTTCGTATCACTACTCAGATTGATACCGCCACTAACGTCGACAGTAATCAATTGATCATCTGAATCATCATCTGAGATTTCGTCGTCTTCGCCTTCGGCAACGTCGAGGCCATCTTCAATGAGATCATCTAGGTCATCGCCCTCATCATCCTGAGTGATTCCAGCCGAAGGGGAAGTGAGACCAGCTGGAGCTGGGATAGGAGAGACCAAAGGTGCGGGTGTAGCAGTGGCCGAAGCAGTGGCCGAAGCCGTAGCCGTGGTCGAAGGTACGGCTGGAACAGGCGCCGAGTTCGTGTCAGCGAAGGCATTGGAGCCCACAATTGCATAGGAGAGGGCAAAAGCCCCCACGGTGCCCAGCACCAAGGTCTTTGTCTTGATATTCATTTCTTTCCTCTCGTTAGTCCTATGCAGTAGAACGAAGTGAAAGGGGGAGTCGTTACAAGCAATCTCTAATTCTCAGGGTATTGCCAGCAATCCAAAAATGGGCTTATGGACAGGTGCATGGAAAGAAATACAGGGTTGGAAAGAAATCAGGGTTGGGCTCCGCAATGGATTTCATTGGGGAATCCACCTCTACCTAGAGAGCCCAACCCTAAATTTGGAACAAGAGAAAAGTAGTTGCTAAGACCCACACCAACCTGCGAATCAACAGATTGATCCAAGCCTTCTCCAACTACTCCTCCCCTGCCCTACTTAATAGAACGCTATGGAAATTGGATTCATTACACGATTGTGAAGAGCCACAGAGTTTTCGCAGGCGCCAGCGAAGAATATGGTCCTTGATCCTGAGAGAAATAACTTTGCGGCGTGCCAGAAGGGCATATGCATGGTCAAAGTGGAGGTGCCGGGAATCGAACCCGGGTCCTTCGGTACTAAAACAGGGCTTCTACGGGCGTAGTGCGCTTATCGCTTTCTCAGTCCCGAATCTCTTACACACAAGTATTCGACGGACTCAGTTACAGAACTGTTCTCCGATGTTGTCTGTAACCCCAACACCATGAAAAGCCTTCTGACGACGTTAGACCCTGAATCGAAGGCTCACTCAGGCTAACGGACTAGGGAGCGCGCTTAGGCAGCGCGAGCGAAGTCAGCGCGATTGTTATCGGCTTTTATATTTTTGCGCAGGGTATTGGTTAACGAGATCATCCTGGCTTCCTCGGCCCGCTTCCCCTGCCTCAACATCCAAAGTCGAGACCGTTCACCCCCATGGTTTTACCGTTTGGTTTTACTATGTGGATTGAAGCGTTACTACATCACTATTTAGTTGTTTAGTTTTTGTCTTGCAGTGAGATTTCCCCCACGCCTCTAATTATACGAGACTATCCATCTATTATGTAACGGGATTAATTCACACTCATATTCCGATTTATTAAGCAAGACACTAGTAAAACGCTGGAAAAGTTCACGATATTCCCAATTAATGAGGTGAGTTTTCTAGCGGCCCTCCGACTTTCCAGACCGCCGACGAGAAACTTCCCGCTCGGCCTCGCGCCCCATCTCACGCTCGAGAAGTGCCGCGCGCTTATCGTGGCTCTTCTTTCCACGGGCAACGGCCAATTCAATCTTCGCTTTGCCATCTTTGAAATAGAGCGAGAGTGGAATCAGGGTGAGGCCGCCCTCTTTGGTCTTGGCGACTAAGCGAACTAACTCGTCTTTATGGACCAATAGTTTGCGATCCCGTCGTGGTGGATGGTTGGTCCACGTTCCTTCCGTGTACTCGGGAATGTGGACACCGCTAAGCCAGAGTTCGCCATCTTGGACCATGGCAAAGCCGTCGATGAGCGACGCACGACCAAGTCGAAGAGATTTCACTTCCGTACCGGTAAGAACCAACCCGCACTCGTAGACATCTTCGATTGAGTAATCGTGGCGCGCTTTCTTGTTCTGCGCGATTAATTTACGACCGACCTCTTTTACCATCAGACATGCAGCCTAGACCTTGAGGTAGCGACGAAGCGTCAGCACTGATGCGAAGATCGAGACCACCAAGCCCGTTGCCAACAAGTAGCCCGACGCAACCCAGACCTCACCCCAACCAAAGAACTTGGTAAAGGTAAGTAGCGGTGCGACCTTGGAATCAATCACACTCTTCAATCCTGCCAACAATCCGGTCGCAATCCCCCACCCAAGAATGGCGGAGATGATTCCCTCCATGAGGAATGGGAGTTGGATCGAAAGCGAAGTGGCACCCACGAGTTTCATCACACCTGTTTCACGTCGTCGGTTAAAGGCGGCGATCCGCAAGGTATTGCTGATCAGCAGAGCGGCGGTCAGTACCGATGCCAAGCCGACCAAAAGCGCGCCGTTTCGAAGCACGCCAAGGAGATTAAAGAACTTCTCTAGGATGGCTCGTTGATCTTGCACGACATCAACGCCGGGTCGGCCAGTGAAGGCGCTCACCACAACTTGGAATTGCGTGGGATCTTTCAATTTCACGCGGAAAGACTCCGGAAGTTGATCCACGGTCACATTCTGCGCAATCGCCGAGTCCTTGAATCGTTCTTGGAATCGCTTAAACGCCTCTGACTGTGATTCGTAGTAAACGCTCTGCACGACAGGAAGCGCTTCAAGGTCCGCTTGAATCTGGGTGCGTTGATCCGCTGTGACAACTCCCGTACATGAAGGCGACTCGGAGAGAGATCCGCAGAGGTAGACCGATACTTCGATCTTGTCATACCAATAATCCTTCATCGCACTCACTTGGGCATTTGAAAGCAGGCCGATGCCAAGGAGTGACAGGGAGATGGCTACCGTAATAACAACGGCAAAGGTCATCGTGAGGTTACGGCGTAGTCCTATTCGAACTTCGCTGAGCAAAAACCGTGCGCGCATGAACTCTCTCCCTTAACCCGTATACCCATAAACGCCGCGAACCTGATCGCGAATGACATGGCCTGCATCCAACTCAATGACTCGTTTTCGCATCTGGTCGACAATCCCCGAATCGTGCGTAGCCATCACCACGGTCGTGCCCTCACGATTGATCCGATCCAGCAATTTCATAATTCCCACACTGGTTGCCGGGTCAAGGTTTCCGGTTGGCTCATCCGCAATCAGAATTGCGGGTCGGCTGACGTAGGCACGAGCAATCGCCACACGTTGCTGCTCGCCACCAGAGATTTCATTGGGGCGACGATCTCCTTTGTCCTCCAGGCCGACCAGTTCGAGAACTTCAGGGACCTCGCGCGCGATCTCCTTCTTGGAATAACCCAGGACGTGGAGGGTGAAAGCCACATTCTCAAAGATGGTTTTATTGGGAAGTAGGCGAAAATCCTGGAAAACGGTGCCCACCTGACGACGAAGTTCAGGAACCTTATGGTTGGAGAGAGTGCCGAGGTCTTTGCCGGCGACGTGGATGGTCCCAGTCGAGGGGCGGTCTTCGCGCAGAACCAAGCGAAGAAAGGTCGACTTGCCCGAGCCTGACAGGCCAACGAGAAAGACAAACTCGCCCTTAAGCACTTCGAGATTGACGCTATCCAGCGCCGCCTTCTCCTGACCAGGGTAAAGCTTGCTGACATTCTCAAACCGGATCACGGACACTCCAAATTAGTCGAGATGAACAATCCCCCTAGTTTAGGGATGGATTTTTGCCGATAACCCCAAAACGGGCATTTTCGCCCTGGTTTTCACATTCGGTGCCGAGATTCGTAGGTGGAAAGGGATCGATTATCAGGAAATGCTAAGGAGTCGTGCCATCCAGCCGATTTTGGACTAGCGCCTCATTCATCAAGAATGGCCACCGCAGACTGCCTTACTCCTCTTTTTGGATGGCCGTACTTCGACGCCAGCGGATTCCAGCTTCGATGAATTCATCAATCTCTCCATTGAGAACCGCGCCGGTATTTCCAGTCTCATAATCCGTGCGCAAATCTTTCACCATTTGATACGGGTGTAAAACATAGGAACGCATCTGGTTTCCCCACGAGCCCGAGTTGTCACCCTTGAGAGCATTCATCTTTGCCTGCTCTTCATGTCTGCGGCGTTCTAACAATTTAGATTGAAGAACCGCCATTGCGGTTGCCTTGTTCTGAATTTGCGAACGCTCGTTCTGACAAGAAACCACAATTCCGCTAGCCATGTGGGTAATACGAACCGCGGAGTCGGTGGTGTTTACGCCCTGACCACCGGGACCCGATGAGCGATACACATCGACGCGGATATCTTTCTCATCAATTTCAATGTGGTCGCTCTGTTCGACAACCGGAACAACTTCGACTCCAGCGAAGGAGGTATGCCGACGGCTCTGGCTATCAAACGGCGATATGCGAACGAGACGATGGGTCCCTTGTTCAACCGAAAGTGTGCCGTACGCGTACGGAGTACTCACCCGGAAAGTTGTTGACTTGATTCCTGCTTCTTCAGCGTAGGAAGTTTCGAGTACGTCGACCTTGTAGTTATGGCGCTCGCAGTAGCGCAGGTACATGCGCATCAAATTCTCTGCCCAGTCCGCAGCTTCAACCCCGCCGGCCTCGGAACGAATCGTGATGAGTGCGTCGCGTTCGTCATACTCGCCATTGAGTAGAGTCTGAACTTCCAATTCGCCAATTGCCTTCTTGGCGGAATCCAGTTCACGCTCGGCATCTTTTAGTGCAGATTCGTCCGACTCAGCTTGAGCCAATTCGATCAGAATCGGAAGATCCTCAACACGTTGGCGTAGATCTACCAGCCGCTTAATCTCGCTCTGCACACGGGAGAGTTTGCTGGTTACCTTCTGCGCACTCTCCGGGTCATCCCACAAATTGGGCACTCCAGCGGCCGCTTCTAACTTGGCGGCATCGTCGCGCAGTTTTGGGAGGTTGAGAACCTTCTCAATGGATACAAGAGTGGCGTCTATTTCAGTTATCTCAAGATCGTATTCGCGCGCGGCCACGGGGTAAGAGTACCCAGAATCAGATTTCCCTGTCCTACTGGCTTCTATTGCTCTGCGCAGCGACGGTGGCGTGAATTTCAACGTTTGACAAGGCTGATCCGGGTAGTCGAAATGGAAGAGTCGCTATAGCTGATGTCGTGAGGAGAATGCGATTGCTTTCGCAGGAAAATCCAACGATCTCCACTCGACGCAACTCCTCCCTCCTTAATTGCGAAGGAGTAGAAATCCATTCACCCAATTCATCTCTTACTCCAGAAAGGGCGCTGGCACAATCGATCGGAATCGTTGTCGCCTCTGTGCCCTGATAGTACGCACCGAGATCTAATTGATGCGTGGCTCGCATCGCAGCGGCCTCGGTCACGTGTACCAAAGACCGCTTGGCGACGATTATCGATGCTATATCCGTAATGAGAAAGAGGGTTGACACCGTCACAAGGAAAAGACCTATTGTGAGAATTGAAATTGAGCCCTTTTCTTTTGGTTGCCATTTTACTGCCATGGGGAGACATATTCCTGGGCAGAGACGCGCACGTGACGGTGAGACTTTGATAAATCGAACTCTAAGTCGCTGCGCACTCTACTTCCGGGTGCGAGACATGGTGAAGAGGAACACAAAAACGTGATCTTAATACTGGCAATCTCGTTATCGCTAAATCCAAGTCTTTTTGCTCCATAATGTAAAACTAAACTGGAATTCGCTTGCGCCTCACTCAAACTCTCACTCGAAACATAAGCCCGAACTACCTCTCGAACGAGTGACCTCGCATTCGTCTCGGCATTGCTCACCTCGGCAAATTGCGAAAGGTAGATAATTATCGGCAAGAAGAGTGGGATGGCAAGAATGACAAATTCCACCGCCGCGCTCCCCGATTGCAAGTGATTCCGAAACCCCAATTTGGCCAGGAATAGAGTTCGTGCGCGATTACGGATCACGGATTCTCTTCCATGACGGCTATCCCGACAGCATCCGTTGAATAGGAATCCGAGTTTGAAACCAAGGGAAAGTTCCCACTAAATCCGAGCAACGGACGGCGACGGTGTGAAATCACCATGCGTAGACTTTTGCTTGAACTACTTGTACCTAAAATCACAACTTCATCGCTGGGGCTAAGCAAACCGGTTATTGCGCGAACCGAAGCTTCACTCTGTGCAAAAGCGGCATCAATATTTCTGAAGTTGACGGCTGCGACGAGTTCCATGGTGATAAGAAAGAGCAGAACCAGGGGGATCATGACCAGAGAGCTCTCCACCACCCCTCTCTCGTCATGCACCAATCTTTTAGCGAATGCCATTCATTGCATCCAGTGAATTCCGAAGGATGGCACTCAACCTTGGGGCCGCTATCGTCCAAATCGCGGTAACTAAACCTGTCGTCATTAGAACAACCAGAACCCAGCCAGGAACGTCTCCCCTTTCGGATCTGATGGCCTCCTCAGTGATGTGCCAATTCCTCACTCGATTGAGTTCTCGTTTATGACAAATGGCATTGCCAATTAAATTCAAATTTCGTCTTACCCGCAGGAAAATCGTAATGAAATTTCTTCCAACTGTGAAAATTGCTATCTCCGCCTTCATTCTAAAAAATTTACCCATTTTCATTCTCTTCCTAGTGAATGTGCGTAGATGGTCTACGTCGTAAGGAGCATTGTTGACAAAAAATATTGGCGAGAAATTGTTAGCGAGCCAGGGTGTGCAAATCTCGATCAAGTTGGACTCTTGATCAAGTTGAACGTGGTCGTGTGAGGTTTGATCGCTTAAGAAGCGAAGAAGTTCAAGTGGGTGAGCGAGGGCCAGAGTGCGAAAAGCACAGAGACGGGAAGAATTAGAAAAACAACAGGAACCATCATTGAGATTTCTGCTTTCCCGGCCTTATCCATGAGGATATTTCTCTGATTTTGTCTGGCTTCCGCCGCATGACGTTGTAGCACGTCAACGAGCGGGGCGCCGCGGAGCATTGCTGTAATAAGCGCATCAACGAATCGTCGGATCAAGACTGAATCGATGCGGCGACCCATGGCATCCAGGGCCACGTGAAAGGGAGACCCTTGCTTCACGGAATCGACAACGCTGCTGAATTCACGTCCCAGCGCACTCGAGGAGTGCGTCGATAACCGCGCCATTGCTGAAAGTGGTGTCTCCCCAGCCGAAAGCGAGAGAGTCAGCATTTCTATGAGAGCGGCGAATTCATTTTCGACCGACAATCGATAATGGACCACTTCTACGCTCAAGTGCCTATCAACAAGTACGCCAACTCCCAGGAAAATTGCGGACGAAATTACAAGTGTGACAAAAGTAGAACTCGCTAAGAAGGAGAACACAACGGCGCCAAGGCATGCACTCGCGCTCGCGATCGTGAACTGCCTACTTCTAAATTCCGCATATTGATTCCCTCTGCCAATCTTCTCCAGTCTCTCCTGAATACGCGTTCTATCCGGGAGTCGTGCCAATCGGCTCTCCGCTCCATCTAAAAATGGACTAGTACTGAATCGCGATGACTGATTCTCTAAAAGCAAAAGGAGAACACCAATAAAACCGAGGAGTGTGGGGATGACAACTTGATAACTTAAGAATGGCGGATTCATCTAAAGACCCTAGGTTGAGTCGGCAAACGTCCGAGTTTGGCCATCCACGCATAGGCAAGTCCGGTGAGAAGGAGGCCGAGTCCCAATATGAATACCCCGCCGGGCTCGGCGAAAGCTTCCGCGGTCCCTGGTTGGGACGAAAGCAGAAGAAGAAGTAACCATGGCGCGAACGCAGAAAGATGGGCTGAATTCTTTATCCATCCGTGCTTAATTTCGATCTCCTTACGCAGAACCAAATCTTGCCGCAGGAAATCTCCCAGAGTTCTAAATATTTGTAGTAGCTCGGATCCTCCCAATGATTTTGCAAGGAGGATGGCCTCCAATATTTGATCGCTGCCATGTGTATTTAGTCGCTTCTTCAAATTAACTATCGCTTGCACAAAATCTCCAGAATTAACGAGGTCGTTTCGAAATTCCTGAAAGTGCGGTCGAATAATCTCTGGACCGCGGGTGCTTAACCCCGCCAATGCCTCTGAGAGTGAAAGCCCAGAGTGAATTGCCGAGATCAAATGGTCGATCACTTCGGGCCACACTTTCAACATCTCAGCATCGGCGCGTCTGCTTCTGTTGCGTAGGTAGACCCAGGAAATCAGAATTGAGAAGATGGTAAAAGGCGTCGTTATGGGGATCGATTTAGTCCAAGCCAGAACAAAGATAGTAACGCTGCATCCAACAATTGATGAATAAATGAGTTTCTCCTGGTGCCTTCTCGCGATATTCGAAATTTCAGGTTTGGAAGTGCGCTCACGCCTGCCTACTGTCACGCGCTCAGATTTCGCTGCCAGAAGGCTCAGTCCAATGCCGCAGAATGTTGAACTGAGCAATGCAATGACGAGGGGATATGTACCGACTCTTAGTAAGGGCTCAATAAGATGAGTCAAAGAAATCATTAATGCTTCCAATCTGTAATTGGAATTCCAGCTTGCGCAAACTTCTCAGGGTGAGGAATTGCGCCTAAGCCTCGCTCGTATCTATCTCCATTCCAGATCCAAAGTGTCTCGACTTCAATGCGATCGTTCTCCATCCTTCCAGTGAGCGCAGATACTTCGACTATTCTTCGCTGTCCTTCGGAATCGAGTGCCACTTGAATAACCAAATCGAGTGCCGCTGCAACCGTCGGGCCAATGAACTTCTGCGAAATGTTCTCTCCTGCTAAAAGCGGCAGGGTCTGTAATTTTACAATTGCATCCCGAGTTGAATTCGCATGAATGGTTCCCATTCCAGGTAGCCCAGAATTCAGGGCAATCAGTAGATCAAGGGCCTCTGCCTCGCGCACTTCCCCGACAATGATCCGCGACGGCCTCATCCGCAATGATTCTTTAATAAGGCGACGCAAAACTATTTCGCCTTCGCCCTGTAGATTCGGACTGCGCGTTTGCAAGCTAATTACATCCGGTAAATTGGGTTTGAGTTCAAATACTTCCTCAATGGTGATGACACGTTCGTGCACCGGAATCGCAGATGCGAGCGCGTTAAGCAGCGTTGTCTTGCCGGCTTGCGTACCGCCACTAACGAGAATATTCACCCCCGCACGAACACATTGATTAAGAAGTAGTGCGATCTCCGACGACATGGCATCACGGGACGATAGATCTTTAAGTGAGAGATGCCGGAGAAGATGTTTACGAATATTGACTGCCCAATGCTCAGGAGTCACTTCAGGGATAACAACGTGCAACCGGCTTCCATCCGGCAGGCGTGCATCCACAAATGGATGAGAGAGATCGAGCCGCCTTCCACTCCACATCAAAGCCCGCTCGACGATGTTACGGACATCCTCACTTGAAAGAAGTAAATTGGTCAGTTCGTTCTTTCCATTTCGCGCGATGAAGATTCGCTCAGGTGAGTTGACCCATATCTCCTCGATTTCACTATCGTTCATAAACGGGGCAAGCGGACCGAATGTCATAGCAATATCTGGGGTGGGCATTTGCGGAGCCTAGGTCGGTTTTTTCGGTTGGCTAGACGGGAAGAGATAAACGGTGGATGAACGCGAAGTGTTCAATGACAGTGCCATTTAATGACTGTGCGATTAGAGAGGAATGTCAGCCGTGCGTACTTTCTGATCAAGGCGATTGAGAAATTCCAGTGCACTCTCACCAGCAATATGTGGGAGGTGCGAATTTTCAAGGGTCACCCGACACTGATAATCAGTTCCGGCGTGTTCAGCGAGGTCTCCAATCCACGCCACCGCGACGCGCTCAATGAGCGCCATAGCAACAGAGTCGCTACCGTGGAGCAGTACCAAAAATTCAAGACTTCCAATTCGCGAACACATATCCTCGGCTCTGGTGAGGCGACTGAGAGTATGGCTAAAACTCAGGACTTCAATGTCGAACTCACGCAAGCGTGGATCACCGGCTCCATGCACATCCGATCGAAGTGCGAACTTTGCGAGCGAAATTAGATCTCCGCTACGTCGCACTCGAGCAATTTCTCGTCGAAGTTCCTCGTAAAAAAGCCCGGGCGAGGCCAGGTGAGTGAGGGAGTCTCGCAGCCCATCATGTGAGCGCATCAACCGCTACCTCTATCTAGGTTGTTCGACCTTGCTATCGTTGCCACCATGAGCCCAGAGAATGCCAAGAAGTCGCGGCGGAGGGCTATCGTGGCAACCCTTCTGCGGATAGAAGCCGCGGTGGTGTTATCCCTAGGGATCTACCTGCTCGTGAAGAGTCTGATCTCATCGCCGGAAGCACCTGCCGCCCTTATCGGCGAACTCCTTTTTGCCCTCCTCGGGGGCGTAGGTCTGGCGGCGGCGGCGCGCGGGTTCAAGACGGGAAGGAACTACGGCCGATCCCCCGCCATTCTGGCCAACCTGATTGCCCTGGGAGTCTCGACCTTCCAGATGCAGGCCCACCTCTGGGCCCTTGCCATCCCATTAGCCCTCACTGCTCTCGTCACCTTGTTCCTGGCCCTCTCCATCACACCTGAGTAGGTCGGCGAGCGCGCTGTGCTCCACATCGCTCCTCGCGTATCACAATCTGGAATTAGTCCGGAAACATAGAGTCGGTAGGCTATGTCCGCTTTGAAATTGTTCTTCCAGATCATCAATGATTGTTAACGAGTAAGGAGAGCGCCAGTGTCGGCATCTGACCCATTGGATCCCACGCCTGGCAGTTCGTCATTCGCCCAGAGATTTGGCGAGGAGATCGCCGAACAATTCGGGGCCAACGAATGGCTCGTTGATGAGATGTACCAGCAGTATTTGGAGGATCCAACTTCAGTAGATCCAACGTGGGCAACTCTCTTCGCAAAGGTTTCACCGGCCGATACACAAATCTCCCCACCGTCTGCCGCTGCGAATGCACAAGCGATCATTTCAAGTACCCAATCGGCGGGGCCAACACCTACAGCCCCGCGCACCAGCATTCCGCCAACTCCCAAGTCCGAATCAACTCCCGCAGTTCCAACGACGCCTTTCCCGCCGACACCTCTCGCGACTGCCGCTTCCGTTGAATATGCCCTAACACCAGCGCCGGAAGCGCCCGCCGCCTCTGTTGTACTGCCACCAATTGCGCCGGTCGCCCCACAACCTGTTCTTCGCGAAATCGATGCCACCACGCCGACTCCCGCGGATCCAATTGTCAAGCCAGTTCCTGTAGTAATGAAACCAGAAGCTGCGGCGATCGAGCCTTTGCGTGGGGTTGCGGGTCGAGTCGTGCAGAGCATGGAAGCCTCGCTGACTGTTCCGACTGCGACAAGCGTGCGCGCGGTTCCGGCCAAACTTCTCATTGATAACCGCATTGTCATTAACAACCATCTGAAGCGCACCCGCGGTGGCAAAGTCTCCTTCACCCATCTCATCGCCTACGCAATGATCAAGGCACTTCGCGCGATGCCGGAAATGAACTCTTTCTACACGCAATTAGATGGCAAGCCCGCTATCGGCCACCCAGAGCACATTAATTTGGGTATCGCCATCGACCTCACAAAGCCAGATGGAACTCGTCAGTTGCTCGTCCCCTCCATCAAAGGATGTGAAAATCTCGATTTCGCACAATTCTGGAATGCGTACGAAGCGACTGTGTCCAAAGCGCGCGGTGGAACATTGACGGTCGAGGATTACGCCGGCACTACTGTCTCTCTCACCAACCCCGGCGGAATCGGAACCGTCCACTCCGTGCCACGTCTGGTTGCGGGTCAAGCCATGATTCTCGGTGTCGGTGCACTTGATTACCCAACCGAATTCCAAGGCGCCAGCGAAGAAACCTTGGCCCGTCTAGCAATTAGCAAAGTCGTCACGCTCACCAGCACCTACGACCACCGCATTATTCAAGGCGCGCAATCGGGCGATTTCCTCCGTCGCATCCATGAGTTGCTCCTGGGTGAAGAAGGTTTCTACGACGAGATCTTCGCGGCACTTCGCATCCCATACGAGCCAATCCGTTGGGTCGTAGATATTGAATTCGCGCACGATGAAGAGATCAATAAGACCGCGCGCGTTCAACAACTCATTCATGCATACCGCACCAACGGTCACCTCATGGCAGATATCGATCCGTTGGAATACAAGCAGCGGTCGCACCCAGATCTTGATGTCGTGACGCACGGATTAACTCTCTGGGATCTAGATCGGGAATTCGCAACTGGCGGATTTGGCGGACAAGCGTTTATGAAACTCCGCAAGATTCTGGGAATCCTGCGTGACTCGTACTGCCGCGCAGTCGGTGTTGAATATATGTACATCGAAGATCCAATCGAGCGTCACTGGATTCAAGAGCGCGTCGAAATCGGGGCTACCAAGATGCCTCGCGAAGAACAGCTGCGAATCCTGCGCAAGCTCAATGGCGCCGAAGCATTTGAATCATTCCTCCAGACGAAGTACGTGGGTCAGAAGCGCTTCTCCCTGGAAGGTGGCGAGACTGTTATTCCACTTCTGGACGCGGTCATCTCCGCCGCGGCCGAATCGAACATGGAAGAAGTCTGTATCGGTATGTCACACCGGGGTCGCCTCAACGTCCTGGCAAATATTGCGGGCAAGTCTTACGGCCAGATCTTCCAAGAGTTCGAAGGTCACTACATCCTCAACTCAGTGCAGGGCACCGGCGATGTGAAGTATCACCTCGGAACCGAAGGCGTTTTCACTTCGGCCACTGGTGCAACTACCAAGATCTACCTCGCGGCAAACCCTTCACACCTGGAAGCCGTCAACCCAGTGCTAGAAGGCGTGGTCCGTGCCAAACAGGATCGCCTCAATATCAAGGGTTCCTTCTCAGTACTTCCGATCCTTGTCCATGGTGATGCGGCATTCTCAGGTCAAGGTGTTGTCTTTGAAACCCTCAACCTTTCGCAACTACGTGGATATCGCACGGGCGGAACAATCCATGTCGTCATCAACAACCAGGTTGGATTTACAACCGCGCCCTCTTCTTCGCGCTCTACCCGGTATGCGACCGACATTGCCAAGGGCATTCAAGCCCCCATCTTCCACGTCAATGGCGATGATCCAGAGTCCGTGGTCCGGGTAGCGCGTTTGGCTTTCGAATATCGCGAACAGTTCAACAAAGATGTTGTCATCGACATGATCTGCTACCGCCGTCGTGGACATAACGAAGGCGATGAGCCAAGTTTCACGCAGCCATTGATGTACAAACTCATTGGCGCAAAGCGCTCCACCCGTACCCTCTATACCGAAGCACTCATCGGCCGTGGAGACATCACACACGATGAAGCGCTGGAAGTCGCTCGTGACTATCAAGAGCAACTGGAAGCCGTCTTTGCGGCCGTTCACAATCTCAAACCCGATAGCGAAATTGGTTTTGCGGCCCCCGAACCTCCTGCCCCTCACGATGTTGATACAAGTATCACTGAGGCAACTGCCAACCGAATTGCGCAAACACAAGTCGCGATTCCAGAGGGATTTAACGTCCATCCAAAACTTATGCCGCAATTGAGCAAGCGCATTGAAATGCTCAAAGAAGGCACTATTGATTGGTCAATGGGCGAAACTCTGGCTTTTGGTTCGCTCCTGCTGGATGGAATGCCAATTCGTCTTGCTGGACAAGATTCCAGACGCGGAACATTTAGCAACCGTCACGCGGTCATAGTTGATAAAGAAAACGGCAACGAATGGACCCCATTGCGCGGCCTCATCTCCGATGAGAATCAATTCTTTGTCATCGACTCGCTTCTCTCTGAATATGCAGCAATGGGCTTTGAATATGGGTACTCCGTTGCTCGTAGTGAAGCCCTGGTCTTATGGGAAGGTCAGTTCGGCGACTTTGCCAATGGCGCACAGACGATCATCGATGAATTTATCTCTTCTTCATTGCAGAAATGGGGCGAGCGTTCCGGCTTGATCCTTCTCCTCCCACATGGTTACGAGGGTCAAGGTCCAGACCACTCATCTGCTCGCATAGAGCGCTTCCTTACCCTTTGTGCAGAGGCAAACATGACCGTCGCCCAGCCATCGACACCTGCTTCTTACTTCCATCTGCTGCGTTGGCACGCGATGAATCAAGCGCAACGTCCACTTATCGTCTTCACTCCAAAGTCGATGTTGCGGCTGCGCGCGGCCGCTTCCTCCCTTGCGGATTTCACCCAAGGACATTTCCAAACAGTAATTCCAGATAACTCAGTAACAAATGCAACTCGTGTCATCTTCTGTTCGGGACGGGTCTACTACGACTTAATCGCCGAACGTGCACAACTTGGAGAGGAGAGCACCGCGATTGTTCGCGTCGAACAGCTCTATCCACTTCCTGTTCAAGAACTCGCCGCCGAAGCCGCAAAGCATCCACGTGCCAACTTGCTCTGGGTACAGGATGAGCCAGCCAACCAGGGTCCATGGCCATTTATTTCACTTCACACTCTTGAAGTATTTGAGGATCGAACACTGCGCCGTGTTTCTCGCCGGGCGACGGCAAGTCCGGCAACCGGAAATCATTACGTCCACGACGAAGAGGCCAAGGCGCTGATGATCGAGGCGTTCAACCGCTAGCGCTTAAATTCTCCACTCCATTTACGACTTCTTCGGCCTTCGCGCGATTTGCGAAGTCGGGTAACCACACGGCCCACAATCTCCATCTCTGCAATCAGTCCCCATTCACGAGAATCGGTGCTGATGGATTTGTTGTCGCCTTCGACCCAGAAATTTCCGCCATCGACGCGTTCCAAACGCTTGATGAGGAAAACACCTGGTCGCTCTTCTCGCTCAACAACAATGACATCGCCGAGTTTGTAGGCACCTCCCCATGCGACCAGTAACCAGTCCCCAGAGCGGAAGGTAGGCTGCATCGAATCGCCAGAAACGGCCACCGTGCCGTACTTGCCAAAAAGTTTGGGGATGTCAGATTGGGTCATGAGGGGTAGTCTCACATCAGTAGAGTATTAATGCACATCGACTACTCAGGATTTTAACCCAGCAGTACCAAGAGTTCGCCAACGGAAACCCGAGAAAATATAGGAGAAGAAATGTTTACCCCAAAGACAACGGTATATGCACACTGCGATCTTCCGTGCGGAATCTACGATCCCGCGCAGGCCAAGATTGAGGCTCAATCTGTGAAGGCTTGCATGCAGAAGTACGCAGCCAGCACTGACCCAGATTTCAAGGCTCGCGCGGTTGCCATCAAAGAAGAGCGCTCAAATATGGTCAAAGAGCACCTCTGGGTTCTCTGGACTGACTACTTCAAGCCAAATCACTTTGAGGCATACCCACAACTTCATGTCCTCTTCAACGACGCAACCAAATTGGCCGGTGCTGCTGGTACCAAAGGCACCAACGATGTTGAAGTAGCAGATAAGTTGCTTGGAAAGATCGACGAGATCGCGGAGATCTTCTGGGCAACCAAAAAATAACCGGACCATTTTAAAACTACGGTCCCAGAGTTTTTTACGATCTAACCGATTGAGCAAGGACTTATGACGTAGATGGCAAGTTCCCGATGATGGATTGAGCGGCGGTTCGTGCGAGGAATGAAACTCGCTCGAGCACCGCTCTTTTCATTTTTGCTTGCGCAATGAGTCGGTCACCATCGTATATCTCACATTCAAAATGAATATCACGTCCAACGATTTCTGTGCACTTGGCAGTTGCACGAATAGACGCACCTACCCCCACTGCTTCGATTACCTCAAGATCAAAATGTGTCAATCGAGTCGTTTCGCCAATCTCCAAAAAATCTGCAATGCCAGTCAAAGCCGCGCTCTCCAAAACATTGACCAGATGAGAAGTTGCAACTATCGGCAAATCTCCAATGCCGATAGCTACTGCGCAATCTCCCGGACGGACGAGCATGGTTGAAAAACCAACGCTACCGATCATCTCGCCCCCGCGATTCATATTCTAGATTTCGCGGGGGAAGCGAAACTCCTGGGTACTTTCGATCGTTATTTCATGATGTTCAATTTGACCAAAATCATCCACTTGAATCGATATTTCAGTGCGCCGAAATTCTGTAATGAGATCAAGACCAGGGTGATTCAATGCCTCGATCTGCAATGCAATTCTGTCGCGAAGATCTGGCGGAGCTTCCTCTAAGCACGAGCGAGTGAGCACATCGTGAAGCAGTTGGTGCATCCGTCGTTCGTGTTCCATCTCTGCACGACATGGGGGGCATTCTTCAAAGTGGTGTTCGATCGTATGAATCTTTTCTCGCTCTTTAATTTCACCGTCAAGGAGAAGGGTCACTTCCCTCAGTACCTCACTGCAAGGAGTCTCGTGCATTCCGCCACAACTCATGACTCCACCTCTTTGGCATTTACAGTGCCATACCCACGCTCTTTCGCGTAATCAGCCAGTAGGAATCTCAACGCCTTGCGACCGCGGTGCAGGCGCGACATGACGGTGCCGGTAGGCACACCGACTATCTCCGCAATCTCTTTGTAGGCAAAGCCCTCAACATCGGCTAAATACACAGCAATTCTAAATTCTTCAGGAATCTCCTGAAGCGCGTGTTTGATGTCGCTGTCAGGCATATTTTCAAGAGCAGTAATTTCAGCAGACTTCCCTTGATCGCTTGTATGCGATGCGGATTCGGCCAACTGCCAATCTTCAATCTCAGTGTTGGCAATCATCGGCTGGCGTTGCGCCTTCCGGTACGAGTTAATAAAAGTCGTTGTTAGAACTCGGTAGAGCCAGGCTTTGAGATTGGTGCCCGGCTCAAATTGGTGGAAGGAGGTAAAAGCCTTCAGGTAAGTGTCTTGGACCAAGTCCTTCGCATCATGCGGATTCTTGGTGTACCGAAGGGCAGCAGAGTAGAGCTGGTCGGTAAATGCCAGGGCATCACGTTCGAACCGAAGGGTGCGCTCTTCGGTGCTCTCTTTTACCAGATCGGTGGATGTCATCGTCATCAAGGCTACCCCTAGAAGAGGGTCTCCGGCTCGCCGAGAATGATGAGCTCTATCAATTGAGTACCATCATGTGCGGCCGAATTAACGAGAGTAGAGAGCGCATATCCATTGGAGAGCATGCAATGCATGTTACGGAATTGGCGCATCAAGTCTGCGTGCGAGAACGGTAGGCTCAAGGTATGTCTTTAGCCGGTGGCAAATCGACCAGCGCAGCAGATAGCGCACATGCGCTCTGGCCCGCGCCATTTCGGGGAAAAAGGCCGATTCACTCCACGGTCGTGATTCCTGGCTCCAAATCGGTCACCAACCGCGCCCTCATTCTTGCCTCGCTAGCCGAATCCCCCTCGATTCTGCGTCGTCTCCTCATCTCGCGCGATACAACGCTGATGAAAAACGGGTTGATCGCAATGGGGATTGGAATTGAAGATGTTCACGTCAACGGCGAGCATCAATGGCACATCTCCCCTAACGCTCTCCAGGGTCCGGCTGTGATTGATGTAGGTAATGCCGGAACGGTGATGCGCTTTCTACCTCCGGTTGCCGCACTTGCCAATGGAGAGATTTCATTCGATGGAGACTTGCGCTCCCACGAGCGCCCACTCGCTCCCGTCATTAGAGCACTCGAAGAACTCGGTGTCGTGGTTGAACATCAACAACGCTACTCACTTCCGATGGTTGTTCATGGAACTGGCGAACTACGGGGTGGGGAAATCGATATTGATGCATCCGCCTCGAGCCAGTTCTTATCGGCGCTACTTCTCATTGGTCCCGCCACTCTGAAGGGAATCTCCGCACGCCACATTGGATCATCTCTTCCCTCGATGCCACACATTGAAATGACTGTGGCGATGTTGCGAGATTTTGGTGCGGAAGTCGACGTCGATCAGCAACGAAATACCTGGCGCGTTCACCCAGCACGATTGCGCGGAATGGATTTGGTGATCGAACCTGATCTCTCAAATGCAGCGCCATTCCTATCTATTGCCATGGTCTGTGGTGGAACCATCACGATTTCAGATTGGCCGGTCAGCACTACTCAACCAGGGGATCAACTCAAGGAAATTCTCACCGATATGGGCGCACTCGTCGCTGTCAATGAATCGGGACTCACCCTGCGGGGCGATGGCGAAATTCATGGCATTGATATCGACCTGCATGATGTTGGCGAACTAACGCCAGCAATCGCAGCACTGGCAGCATTGGCAGACTCGCCTTCTCATTTACGGGGCATTGGTCACTTACGACTTCATGAAACTGACCGCCTGGCAGCACTCACTCGAGAAATTAACGCCCTCGGTGGCAGTGTCACTGAGGAAGCCACTTCGCTTCATATTGCACCGGCGCCATTGCACGGAGGAATCTTCCACACATACGATGATCACCGCCTAGCAACTGCAGGGGCGGTTCTGGGCTTGGCTACTCCAGGAATTGAGATTGAAAATGTCGCTACTACTGCAAAAACATTGCCAAAATTTCCCGCTCTCTGGTCCAGCCTGATCGCGTAGCTGGAGTTCGATGGCCAAACGCAAATTTGACGAGTCGGATGTAAGAATCCGACCAAGTCGGAGTAGTCGACCACGAAGTAAAGACCGACCCTCACATGCAGATGCGATCCACGCCCTTGTGACCACAGTTGACCGCGGCAGAACCACGTGTATTACAGATGAAGGCATAATCCTCACGGCAATGACGGCCCGCGAATTAGGTCCAAAGTCAGTCGTTGTTGGCGACCAAGTCGGAATCGTTGGAGACACTAGCGGTGCGCCGGGTTCGCTTGCACGCATCGTCACCGTGAAGGAGCGGAAAAATTCACTAAGCAGGACAGTGGATGACCAGGCAAAGGTCGAGAGAGTAATTGTTGCCAACATTGATCAACTCATCATTGTTGTTGCCGCAACCAACCCAGAACCGCGACGAGGTCTGATTGATCGCTTCCTGGTGAGCGCCTTCAATGAGGGAATCAAACCCATCATTCTTGTTACGAAAATTGATCTTGGCGCCCCTCCTGAATTTCTAGATGACTATCGCAATCTCAACATTGAAGTCATCACTACTTTCAAAGGTGGTGACCTGACCCATATCAAGAAGATAATTCACGGCAAAACTTCTGTACTCGTTGGACATTCAGGCGTTGGCAAATCAACTCTGATTAATGCCCTCCTTCCTCACGCCGAAAGAGTGATCGGTGAGGTAAATGAGGTGACTGGTCGAGGTCGTCACACTTCTTCGAGTGCCATTGCGCTCCCGCTGTCATCCCATTTGGCCTTGAGTGATGGGTGGATCATCGACACCCCGGGAATACGTGCCTTTGGATTGGCGCATATCGACCCCAATCGGATCATCGCCTCCTTCGCGGATCTGCGCGAAGTGATCGCCAATTGCATGCCCAACTGCTCGCATAACGAGGAGAGCTGTGCGCTCACCAGATGGGTAGCACCCAATGGAATCGCGATCCCTGAGCGGCGAGCCCGCATTGAAAGCCTGCGCAACCTGTTAGACATTAAGTCTGAGACCAATCTGGAGATATAAACGCAGATATGGCCAGACAAATGACCATGTATGACCATGAACATACCTTCCGGCAAGACGTTGGAGTAGCGCTGATTTTTGCCTGGGCTAGGCTGTGCACAATATGAGTACGCATAAATACACACGTCAAGAAGACCTGACTCTTGCCCTGCGGATTGCGGACGCCGCAGATCTGATCACCGCTTCTCGATATCAGTCTTTGGACCTCGTCATCACGACCAAGCCCGATAACACCCCCGTCACCGACGCTGATAAGGCGACTGAAGAGGCAATAAGGAACATCTTGAAGTCGCAACGCCCCCAGGACGGACTTGTCGGAGAAGAGTTTGGCGAAACCAAGAGCACGGGATCTCGCTACTGGGTGATTGACCCCATTGACGGGACCAAAAACTTTATGCGCGCCGTTCCAAGTTGGGCGACATTGATCGCACTCGTCGAAGACGGTGAGGTAGTTGTCGGTGTTGCGAGTGCTCCCGCACTCTGTAGGCGTTGGTATGCCGCAGAAGGACTGGGCGCCCATGTGATCTTCAACAGAACAGCACCTCGAAAAATCTCGGTTTCGAAAGTTTCTGACGTTAAAGATGCATCTGTTGTGTACTCCGACTTTGCGGGATGGGGTGAGCGCAGACCCGCATTTGACAACCTCATTAATCAAGCATGGCGCACCCGCGGATTCGGGGATTTCTGGTCCCACATGCTCGTCGCAGAAGGTTCTGCTGATGTCGCTGCAGAGCCAGTGCTAGCACTCTGGGATATGGCCGCCTTGGACATCATCGTCCGTGAAGCAGGGGGGAAATTCACCTCAGTAAGTGGAAAGCCTGGACCGCACCATGGAAGTGCGCTCTCGACAAACGGGCTCCTCCATCAAAGCATCCTCGATCAACTAAATTCGCATAGAGAATGAATCATATGAGTGACGTAAACAGAACAGCCCTCGAGCCCATGACTCTGCGTCTGGAGGGAATGACGTGTTCGTCCTGTGTCGCAACTGTGGAGCGAGCCCTCAATGCAATTCCCGGAGTAAGCGCCAGCGTCAATTTTGCCTCGGAGACTGCGCACATCATGGCTCCTGCAGAAATGGATTCCAAGGAACTCATTAAGGCGATTAAGTCGGCTGGATACTCCGCCGAAGAAATTGCGGACAATAGCCAGATTGCTCTGCACAGTAAAAAGTCAGCGTGGGCATTGATTTTGGCAGCCCTCTTCACCATACCCGTTCTCGCGATTTCCATGACAATGAGCTGGCACCCCGCGATTGACCGTTTCATACTTGCCCAACTCGACACTTTCCATCTTGCTTACCCAAAGTACTCACCCACTTCTTGGCTTGTCATTGCTTTAAGTACACCAGTGGTCCTCCTCATTGCCTGGCCAATTCATCGCGCAGGAATTCGAAATATCAAGCACCCCACGATGGATACTCTTATTACGCTCGGTTCTATGACCGCTTTTGGCTGGTCTATCTATGCAAATATTTCTGGGGTCGGCGATGTTTACGCCGAGGTTTCAGCCACGATCATTCTTTTTGTTATTGCCGGTCGATTCCTGGAATCGCGCGCAAAGAGGCGTGCCAGTAGTGCTTTGTCCGCGCTTCTGGCACTCGGAGCCAAAGAAGTCTCTATCCGTCGCAATGACAAAATCGTCAAAATTCCGATTGATCAGCTTGTTGTGGGTGATGAATTTCTGGCAAAACCTGGGGAGAGAATCGCCACGGACGGCATTGTCGTCTCGGGAATGAGTTCGGTCGACAACTCTCTGCTAACTGGTGAATCCAAGCCAATCGATATTGATCGCGGAGATTTCGTCATCGGGTCAGCACTTAATCGCAATGGACGCCTTGTCATCCGAGCGACGCGAGTTGGATCGGACACAGAATTGGCGCGCATCACTTCAATGGTCGTGAGCGCGCAGGGTACTAAGGCGCCCATCCAGCGGATGGCCGATCGAATCAGTGCGGTCTTCGTCCCAGTTGTTACCTTGCTTGCGCTGGGTACTTTCTTTGCCTGGCACTTAACAGATCATTCTCTGACCGAGTCAATCTCATCCGCCATCGCCGTTCTCGTCATTGCCTGCCCATGCGCGTTGGGATTAGCAACCCCCGTCGCACTATTAGTGGCCTCGGGTCGAGGTGCGCAACGGGGCATCGTTATCCGTGAACCGCGCGTTCTTGAGGTGGCTCGAAAAATCGACTCGGTTATTTTGGATAAGACTGGAACGCTAACAAGTGGGCAAATGTCAGTAATCTGGAGCGTCGTAGTGCCTACTGCCGGCAAAGCATTAGGTCCTAAGTTCGCGCCTTATCTCAATAAGTCTGACATCCTTTCCACTGCCTACTCAATTGAGAACGAGAGCGACCACCCAGTGGCTAGCGCAATCGCAGAGTCCATCAAGGTCCAGGGAATCGAAAAACGTCCTGTCACAAGTTTCGAAAGTACGCCAGGATCCGGGTCGGCAGGAAGAGTGATACTTGGCTCCCTCTCTCCGGCTGTCATTATCGGCTCTCCGCAAGCAGTCGCTTTTAGCGCCATTCCATTTGATCCAGAAATTCAACTTGCCATTGATGATGCAGAGGAAGACGGACTAACAGTCTCAGTCCTGGCATGGGATGGAGTTGCCCTCGCGGTCTTTGCAGTAGGGGACGAGATCAAGCCCGATGCGCAGCGAACTATTTTCAATTTGAAAGAGCATGGCGTTGATCCATGGCTGGTCACGGGCGACAACGAACGAGTCGCGATGTCGGTGGCCGAAAAAGTTGGCATCGCTCCTGATCACGTGATCTTCGGCGCGCTCCCCCAGGACAAAGTCGAGCACGTGAAGAAATTACAAGCTCAAGGTCGGCGTGTTCTGATGGTTGGTGATGGCGTCAACGACGCCGCCGCCCTTGTGACATCGGATCTAAGTATTGCGATGGGAACGGGCACAGATACCGCCATTGCTACCTCAGATATCGTTGTGATGCGCCGAGATCTGGCAAGCATCATTGATGCTCTCAATTTATCTACGAAGACCCTCCGAGTGATACGCGGAAACCTCGGTTGGGCATTCCTCTACAACATCATTGGAATACCGATTGCAGCTTTGGGTGCGCTTCAACCTATGTACGCCGCAGGCGCGATGGCTTTCTCCAGTCTTTTCGTCGTTACCAATTCGCTCCGTATTAAGTAGTCGTCACGTCACTGTCTAGTACTTCACTAGATAAGTCTTCAATGTAACTGGTTCGACGTAGTAAGCCTGCTTCTTGCTGCCGTTCTGCCAATATATATTTGCATACGGACTACTGGTCTTAAGGGATCTCTTGCCGATATAGATACTCCAGCCATATGCGCTGATTGTTTCGTTTCTTGTTCGATCAATGAATTTCTGAACCACATCACTTAACGTCATTTTCCATGTGAGGAACAAGTTGGCCGGACCCTTCTTCTCTTGCGCCGCACTCTCCGGACGTGGATAAACATCAAAGACCCAGCCGCCTTCTTTCTTTATGTCGGCTATGGTCTTATTCGTAAATGTCGTGCCGCTCGATGCAACTTTCTTCACGCTATACAAAAGTCTGGGAATTCCTGCGTCGGTCTTATTCTGGCTATCCATATAGACAACTTGTTCGGCCTTTGCCGAAACCGAGTAGAGAACGATCATCCATGACGAATAGATATTTAGAGTACATAGGGCGTCAAAATTCTTTCCCGAACGATCATCCATCCGCACACTCGAGATATTTGCGTCCTTGCGCCAATCCTTCTTTGCCTGAGTGAGAAACGATGCAAAATACTTTCCAATGTTTATTGAGTCCAGGCTTCTATCGGCCATGCACGTCTTGGCAGAGTCGGCGGCGGAACTACTCGCCACAAATGGGCTCAGTGAAGAAAGAACGAGACTGAGTGCGACCATAAGTGGGACTAAAAATAGAGCGGAAGATCTTCCCGATGAGAGCACATGACTTCTACGAATGTTTTTCATATCCCGCTACCTTAACTGTGTGGCTTAACCTGTTCCACGTCTTCCAAACGCGCTCCCCCAACAGTCACTCCCTGTCACGCAATGAAACAAGGCGATCACACTTCACCCATTTTGGCACTTTTCCAGAAGGTCACATAGTTATCCCTCGGGGTGATCTCAACGACATTGCCTCTCGCGAAGACCAAGAATGGGAGCAAAACGCCGCGAAAAAGGCCCCCGCCTGAGGCGAGAACCTTGATTCGGTACATGGTAGCGGGGGCAGGATGACCTCAGGCCTCCAATCTCATTCGGCGCCAGGCGAAGGGCTCCTCAAGAGGTCAAACTGGATGCCGTTGGAGACGTTGGCAGGGCATGGAAAAATAACCTAGTACCTCAGACAACTTTCCATCTCTCTGAATTGGGGAGAACAACCATTGCCCAAGCCCCAATATCTGGAATGTCAATTTCCAGATAGTCGCTTCCATCGTCCCTAATATCAAGATGTTGAGGCCATGGTGATTGTTCCGGATCCACGAGATACGGCGAATCCACTCCAAGAGTTTTGAGCATTCTGAGTCGCAATCCCTTAACGTCTGGAATCGGGTTCTTTCTGCGATCCCAATCCGTTTCCTCTTGTCCTATGAGGTTAATTAGGTGGACTACCAATCCCAAGTCTGTGCTAACAACTCTAACCCAAACCGCGTCCGGCTCAGGATCAGTTACGAGCGCCTGGCCTCCTTGAGTCGCGAAGATCAAATCTTCATTTATCCCGCCCGTGTACGACCGCGTGACGTCTATGGCTTCAGGTGCTAGCAAAAGATCCCCGTATCTGACGTGAAAGTCATACCAATTCCTCATCATTTCAATTGTAGACTCGTCCGCTTTGTGATTCTTTGGGTAGTAAGGATCAACTAGCACGACGTCATCCTCTCCATTGAGCAGATGAGTGCCGCCATGGGAAAAAATGGTTGCCATTACAAGTCGGGCTGCATCATCGGCCTCGGAAACTGGAGCCTTTGAATAAACGGAAAGATATGCAGCGAGAATCGGTGGGAAGCCCGGCCTGCAGGCGCGAGCACGGTCAATTAACAGTCCAAGGTGCCGAAGAGCCGTATGCGGAGCCCATACTTCAATATAGGTAGCGTCTTGGTCCGTTTGCGTGGTGGACCACGTAGGAAAGTCATTTACGTTATTGAACATAAAGGAGGAGTCGGGCACATTTCTCCTTATTCTTGCGAGCAAATTCGAAAAGGCGTGGTTGAGATCGCAGATCGTTCCATCGGACCTGAATGCCTTCTTTGGCCAGCCATATGAATCCAAATGGAATCCATCAAAACCGACTTCTTGCATAGAATGACTGAGATCACTCGTGAAGTGTTCCATCCACTTCTCATTTGATGGATCTACTACAAGCAAGAGGTCATCTGTGAATCGATGCGGTTGACCGTCAGTCTTAAAGAGCCCGGCGTCCTTCCACTGATCCCACTCTGTTCCACCTACGGCATACACCGCGGCGTATCCCATGGACTTGCTTCCAACATTAGCTAAGGCGCTGGTCATACCTCTCACAGTTGCAAGCGAAAGTTCTCGATTTAGAGGGTCTAAATACTTGTCCGTATCAGGTACCAATTGAGCATACTTAAAAGCCCAGTCATAGAATTGGATCATATTCAGATGCAGTTTTCTCGCGGTTCTCGCGAGCAGTTCGGGGCTGCGACCTTCGCTGAATTCAGCGACAAAACCGTAGCGCGGTCTCTCAAATGGAGTATTCAATACATCAATTGATGTACTCCCGACGCACCTCGTTTTATCAGATGGATCAAGTACCTTGACGCCGTATCCGCCAAATTTCTGTGAGTCGAACACAACTTTATGGTCCGCACTCACTCGTTCCGAAATCAAGGTGTCCAAGTGCCAAAGTTGCACGAGATACTTTCCGTCCTCCTCGCTATGGGAAAGTTTCAACTCGATTCCAATTGGATCGCTAGGCAAATACGAGGCCTTTAACGGTATTAGGTTCACTAGCGCTCTCCCTCTGACATTATTAGGTACATTGCGTGCGACCAAAGTAATGGCGTCGCGACTGACCCCCAACGCCTTACCCAAGGGTCGATCATCGTTGGTTCTTGAGTACCCGCGCTACTCTGCTCAGGCAGTTCCAGATTTTGTGTAGCTTTCTCAATCATCCATTTTCTTGAATGTTCAAACTCACTGGAGTTATTTGCTAGGCGGTCATACCAACCAAGCCAACTGGTCAATAAGAACCACTCTCCGCCACCAAAGTAAGTATCACCAAGATACCTATAAGTCCCACCAGTAGAACCCCGCAGACTAGATCTAATCTCTTCAACGGTCTTCACAAATGCCGGGTCGTCAAGTTCGACCACTCGGAATGGAAGAGCTAACCAGAGCAAACTTGAATCCACGCGATCATCGTTAAGTCCCTTGCAGAATCTTCCGTTCCTGATGAATTTTTTGAACAAGGTGTCACGTACCTCTTGTGCTTCGCGCAGATACTTGTCTTCATTCAGCAAATAACCAGCGCTTTCTAATCCGGCTGCAACAGCCGCAATTGTGGATGCGTGTTGACCATCACCCAATTCTTCCCAGCAATCGTAACAATCAGTCTTCCACGCAGCGGCAAGATATCTCGCAATTAGATCGACGACTTCCCTATTGAAGTCGGTTGTTCCGAGGATTTGGTGATGTCTCCTTAGTTCGTCAAGCCAAACGCCGTAACCGTCAAGTTGGTAGTTTGGCCAAGCAACATTCTCTACTTCGCCGAACTTCTCCAATACGCCATCAAGCGTGTAGCGAGTAGGGAGCATTTCGCTCATGGCCGGAGTCTCACCATTATTGAGTCGAGCTATTAACAATTCCGCAGTTGGTATCTGTCTAGTTAACGTATTTTCAACCCAGCGATGAAATTTGGTGGCGGATTCTGTGTTGCCAACCAGATCCATTGCTTTCGCACAGTATGCGCCGTCCCTCAACCATGAAAAGCGATAACTTGCAAAATTGGGAGAAGCTACAAATGCCCCACTTGGTGACTGACCTTCAAGCAAGACTTGGACACTACGCACTCCAAGACCTCCATCATTCAAACTTGAGGGGTCTAAATACTTATGAAACATCATTATCCTTTCAAGGCTTCGCCGGAAAGACCGCGAATGAACTGTCGTTGGAATATGGCGAAAACTAGAATTACCGGAATGATCGCAATTGTTGATGCAGCAAATACCAACCCCCAGTTTGTTAGATGTTGTCCTTGAAATAAGGAAATAGCGATGGGAAGCGTCCTATTGTCGGGATTGTTGATAATTATTAGAGCCCACACATACTCATCCCAGCAGGCCAGAAAAGTAAAAATAGCAACTGTTGCTAGAGCCGGACGAGACAGTGGCAAAATCAGTTTCCAGTAACGCCGGAAAGGCCCCGCCCCGTCCATGATCATGGCTTCCTCTAAAGCCCACGGTATTTCTTCAAAGAATCCCCGAAGAAGAAAAGTATTGAACGCCAACGTTGTTGCTACGTAAAACACGATGAGCCCTAAGAGTGAGTCAAGTAGATGTAGTTGATTGGCTAATAGGTATTGGGGTATCAAAAGCATCATCCCAGGCACCATCAACCCAATTAAGAGAATCCAAAACATAACGTTTTGGCCTTTGAAGCTGAACCTGGCAAATGCGTAGGCCATCATCGACGAAAGAAGAGCAGATAGGGCTGTGGCGACGACTGAGACAAACACTGAATTCGCAAAATAGTGACCGAAGTTATTTGAAGTCCACGCTTCTGTGTAATTACTAGTGGTCGGATGCTCCGGGATAAATTGGGGGGGCATCTCGAAAAGATAGAGTTGTGGTTTAAAAGATGTTGCAAAGAGGTACAGGAAAGGGACAATCATCACGGCAGATCCAGCGATGAGAATTGCATAGCGCGTAGTGAGCGTCGCTCTTCTCTTCCTTCTGCTTCCAACTATCATCGAATGATCCTCGCTACTCCGCCTCTAAAGAAGCGCATTTGAGCAAAGGAAATAGCAAAAACGATCATGGCGAGTGTGAAAGCGAGTGCCGAGCCATAGCCGAAGTCGAGGAAAAGAAACGCTTGGTGGTACATGTAACTGAGAACGACTTCTGTCTCTTGCTGTGGTCCGCCCCCGGTCATAATGAATGCCGAGGTGAAAACGTTAAGACTGCCTATCACCAGCATTATGGTTACAAATCCAAGAGTTAAGCGAATAGAAGGGAGCGTGACACTTCTAAATGATCGCCATGAACCTGCACCATCAATTGCGGCTGCCTCGGTCAACTCCACGGGGACGCTCAAGAGTGCTGCAAGGAAGATCAGCATGGACCACCCGACGCCTTTCCAAACACCTAGCAGGCCTATTGTGATCATTGAAGGCCAGCGCGTATCAAGCCAGCCAATATCATGCGAGGTGATGTGCAGCCCGTTGTACAATACCCAGTTAACGAAACCGTAATCTGTACTGAAGAGAAATTTGAAAAGTAAAGAAACGACAACCCAACTAGTCACCACTGGGAGGTAGAAAAGCGCCCTAAAAAGACCTCTGCCTGGGAACTTTTGAGCCAATAGAAGAGCAATCGCAAGACCAATCATAATTTGCAAGGGCACGGTAAATATCATGTAAAAGAAGGCGTTTTCTAACGCCCGCCAAAAAACCGGGTCATGAAACTCTCGGACATACTGTTGTAGCCCTACAAATTGATTTGGATTCCCTGGCATCACATTCCACTCGTACAAGCTAATCTGGAACGCTCTGAACATTGGGTAAATGATTGTTAACAAGAAAAGTAGAAACCCAGGAGCTAGAAATAGGTAGGGGCTTATCCCAGCCTTGGTCAACCTAGGTTTTTGATGAACAACATTGGTCAGCACCGAGGTGCTGACCAATGTTGATTTCACCTTTTTACTTGAGGAGAGGTTCAATTAGCGCCGCTGCCTCATTCATTGCTTGCTGTGCAGTTTTCTTACCCTGCATCGCGAGAGCAACCTGGGTTCCAATGATTTGATCAATCTTTGGATAATTAGGAACAGGCGTACGAGCCTTCGCAGTTGCCAGTTGCTCCAAGAATGTTGAGTAATATGGATGAATTGCAGTCACTTGACTTCTGAGGCTCTGCAGAACAGTAAGTTGTCCCGCTTTTAGAAGTGCGGTTTGAGCACTCTTCGAAAGCATGAAGCGAACAAATTGTTGAGCAGCGGCTTTGTTTTTGGTTGACGCGATGACGTTAATGTCCTCGCCGCCTACAACACTGATGCTTCCCCCCGCACCGGCCGGAACGAGAGCTTGAACGGGCTTGAAATCAGGGTAAACACTGCCCCAGATTGGATTCATCCAAGGACCATCCAATGTCATTGCATAATTGCCCTTTGGTACGCCATCAAAACCGCTGATCCCACCGGAGGCGCCGAGCATGGTGTCTGAGATGGCACCTTGCTTGTAGAGATCTGTTAGGAATTGGACTGCCGAAACACTCTTGGCTCCATTTATGTAACCCTTAGCAGTTGTATTAGTAGCATTTGTGATAGCGCCGCCTGCTGACCAAATCCAAGGCAGTACATTCCAACCGCCAGTTCCACCGTCGGCATAGAGTTGAATTCCTTGAGCTTTGAGGAGTGGTGCATCGGCTAACATCTCGGCAAATGTCTTTGGGGGCGTCGTGATTCCAGCTTTCGCGAATGCGTCCATATTTGCAAACATAACGCGAGTGTTCGTATCAAGAGGAAGTCCGTAGTAATGACCAGCGTAGTAATTGGTTGACAACGGACCCTTGAAAACAAGCTTGGACAACTTGGTAAAGCCGGCCATGCCGCCGCGTCCATCCAACTTGGCGAATATCTTGCCTTGCGCGAAAGTAGGTACCCAAGCCACATCAGAGCGGACCACATCAGGAAGAGTCTTTGACAGGACCCCTGTTAAGAGCTTCTGGTATAGATCATCGTGGCTAAAAGCAACATGTTTAACTTTGATGTTCGGATTGGCTTTCTCAAAAGCTGGGATAAGCGTCTTCTCAAGAGTTGGACTTTCTGAGGCTGAATAAGAGGTCCAAAAAGTGATGGTGACTTTCTTGCGTGCTGCATTGGCTTCAGAGGCCGCGGCCAAACCCCCGACCACAGAAATCAGGGTCCCGATCGTCAATAAAGCAATCGAGACCTTTCCCCTTCGTTTGTCCTTACTATTCTGCATGTGCTTCTCCTGTCATGTGTATGAAGCGAATCACATTCACACTAGGGAGGGGTGAATGCAACGAGTGACTTATTTCTACAGTGGAAATAAGTACCTGTCAATAGCCCCCATATGACGTCAATCAGAGGCTTGTTGTTTCATTGACGGAAATAACCAACTATGGGAGGCTTCAGCCCTACGCCTCGCATATTGGGCAGTGAGGAGTGGTCCAGATTGAAAATAGCCGCTCCGCCTTGGATCCCGCAGTCCGCACAGACACGTGCTGTGGCGTTGGAAGTACTTCTGCATGGCCCTATTTCTCGAATAGACATAGCCCGCAGATTGGATTTATCACCAGGCTCACTCACGCGCCTCAGCACTCCTTTAATTGAGTCCGGACTTCTTGTAGAAATTAATTCCGAGGACCGCTCAGATTCGAAAACAGGAAGACCTTCCAAACCATTAGATGTTGTGGCGGGGTCTAGACATTTCATAGGAATGAAAGTGACCGGCGAAGATGTCACTGCGGTTGTGACAGATTTACGAGCAAATGTTGTAGGGCAAGGCTACAGGCGACTTGCCTCCCAAGCACCAGCAGTCGTGGCAGACCAGATTGCCGCGTTGGCAAGCGAACTAGCTGAGCAAGTGGATGAAATAACCGCGCTTGGAATTGGTATCGGTGGGTTAGTGAACGATAAATCCGAAGTACTCAGCGCACCCTTTTTAGAGTGGGAAAATGTACCTCTTGGCTCCATGGTAGAAGGACTGACAGGTATACCGACTGTCATCAATAACGATGTCATTGCATTTACTGAAGCCGAACACTGGTTTGGCGCTGCAAGTGGTCTATCCAGATTCGCCGTAATTACTTTGGGAGTTGGAGTTGGATTTGGCCTAGTTATTCATAACCAAATCGTTGTAGATGAAGACTACGGTTTAGGCCTCGTCGGTCATTGGCCGATTGATCCATTTGGACCACTCTGCCCATCCGGGCATAAAGGCTGCGCCCGCACCGTACTGACGCAAGGTGCCATCATCCAGGCAGTAGAAAATACACTTAATCGCAAGTTGGGTTACGAAGAGATTCTTCACATGGCAACATCCGGCGAGCCAGTCGCAAGGAGAGTAGTAGATGATGCTGGCCGAGGACTCGGAAAACTTATTGCTGCCGTTGCAAATTTAACTTCTCCAGAACTGATAATTCTAGGCGGCGAAGGAGTCGGTCTTGTGGAAACGGCATCCGCATCAATTCAGGAAGGAATAAGAGAGCACAGAGATCCACGAGCGAAAACGATAAGTTTTGTAACTACATCTGGCGACAACACGGAGTGGTGCCGGGGGGCTGCCGTATTAGCAATTCAGGAATATGTACTTGGGCGCCCCTACTCAAGTTGAGGTTTCCTATTGAAAATGGGAAATGAGTTTGGGCAGATTCAAAAACACTCTAATCAAAGATAAGAACAATGGCCTCCGCATAATGCGGGGGCCATTGTTCGGTAGTGGTAGCGGGGGCAGGATGACCTTAGGTCTGCATTTTCATTTGGAGCCACGTGATGGACACGTCGAGGGGTTAGGTTGGTCATCATTTGTTGCAAACGTACCGCAAGACTCTCCAGTGCTCTTCTATTTTGCGAAGTTGAGTAACTGTTAGATGATCAAATGAGAGGCGTGGCGCCTGAGGAATGTATTTCTTGGCACGATTCAATCTTCGTGCTGACACTCACCTACTCCATGGACTTCCCAACGACTTCAAATTAGCCTTGTGGATGAAAGAGAGTTAGAGGTGAATGAAGAATGGAAATTAGAATTTCTCTCCGCCTGACACATTTAGTGGCCTTGACGCTCTTGTTGAGCCTCTTCCCAATTCTGACTAACGACTTGCCTTCGGCTTTTGCCTGCAAAAAACCGCCCGCGAGCCCGATATCCCTTACCTCGTGGGCACGCACTGGTGGTCCAGCAATTAAATTGACGGTTGCGCCAACTGGAGAACTGCCGACACATTTTTTGTGGGCAACATCCCTCTACAATAAAATCAACAAAAAATGGGAACCTTGGTCAGCTTGGAAGAAATTCACGATCACCAAAAATCGAAAAAATCTAACTTATCAAAGTAAATTGACATCCAAATACTCACAGATTTCCTTTGTATCGTACGCAGGAAATACATGCGGTCGATCTGGGACAATTCAATTGCGTGTCCCTCTCAAATCAAGTTCGCAATTAACTCTCTTACCACCGCAAATCGCATCTTCCCTTCCTCTAAGCCTGAGCAGCATTTCTTTGAACTACTTCGATCCAGATTATTTGGGTATTCCGATCCTTGTAACAAGTCAAACTCCAAGTATCTGCACTACAGACTTGACCAAAAATGTGCTGTCCCTTCTCGCGCCCGGTTCCTGCAAGATTAGGCTCTCAGAAAACAGCAAACTGGTATCGACTCCTAGTCCAGATATTTTTTTTCAATTCAATATTCTAAAGAACCCGGTAGTTCTGCCAGAGACCACGCAGGACAGGCCCGACGATATCCAAGGTTTTCAAATCCATGTTGTGTATGTCACGCTGAGAGATGCTCCAAGTGGTGACCTCTATAACTCAGGTGAAATCAATAATTGGGTCGCGCTAGCGCAAGAGTGGCTATATGAGAAGATTGGGAAAAGATTGATCTTTGATACATACCAAAACTCACTCGATGTCAGCACCTTGAGGAGTCACTACTTGACGAGTGACCTAGCCAATGACGGTAATGTGAAGGAGATCATTGATGGAAACACTGTCGTATCTCCGCTGCCGAAACTTGCAAATGAATTCAACCAAGCAAACGGCGGAAGCAAAGTTGGCAAGAACCTTCTCTTTATCGTAGACGCCCATTTGGGCCCTAAGTATTGCGGATGGGGTCAGATGCCTGGTTCGCTTGCCCTCGCATATCTGGGAGAAGATGGATGCTGGCAAGGCATTTCTTCATACCTTGGAGTAGAGCGCAAAATAAATCCAATGTCGAATACCATCATTCACGAATTGATTCATAATTTTGGCGTAGACCATGTCTGTATTGATCAAACAGACATCATGATTGGGAATACTTGTCCTGAGGGCTTAATTCGTAAGGGCGCAATCACTATTGATGCGACCCATACCCGCTATCTTGGCGGATCGCTATCAGGGGCTAATATTCTCTCTCTAAAAGTGTGGAGTGACGGATCGGGCGTAAAACATATACCGCTACGCGATGTGTGCTACATGGGCGAACTCTGTCTCCTTCCAACGAATCATTGGTCGGACAATGCACAACTGCTTGATTTACAAGAAAGCATCGCTGGTAATTGGGCCACGCTGGCCTCGTTTACCTCGTATAGAGATCCAAACCCTCCAGGGATTTATCCATATACATATGACGTCAAACTCATGCCAATATCTATCGGGGTTCACACCTACAGATATCGCCTGCAACCGACCACGGGATGGAACGAGTACCTTGATACTCCATTTGTTATAACCGTGCCGTACTAAGGATAATCAAGACGGATTGTCGTTTGGTTCCAACCCGTCATATCGACCCACTTCTCGGACCGCGGATCGTTCCATAAAAAAACAATGGCCCCGCGCATAAGCAAAGAGCCAAAGCCTTAAAACACTTGCTAGTAGCGGGGGCAGGATGACCTCAGGCTCGCACTCTCATTAGGAGCCGTGCGAAGGGCACATCGAGGGGTATCGCTTATCGTCATTCGTTACACCATAGCCCACCTCATCAAGGGTACAAATAGTCTTTCAGCCAACTTGAGTCGAGTGGTTTGTCTTGGTGTGATAACTAGGATCAACCTCATGACCTGGACAGCCGTTTCCCCCCGCAATGTCCTCTTCTGGTCCGGGGCAGGAATCTCGCATGACACCCCTACTAACGGACCTCTTGGAAGAGATCTCACTGAGCGCGCGATGAAGCATTTCATGACAGATGACACAGGCCAAGAAATCGCGAAATTGTATACGGAACTTGGTGTTAGGAACGCGAACTTTAGGCCGAGATTGGAAACCGTTCTCGATGCGTTGACCGATGTATATGGTCTGGCTGGGCTTGAGAATGTCCTGAGCGACCTCGTCGACGCAAAGCCAAACACAAATCACGCTTTCTTTGCCCAGCACTTAAGGGTAGGCGGTCAACATATAACCGCAAACTTTGATAGTTGTATTGAACGCGCTGGCTTAGAACAAGAAAATGATGAGTTGAACCGAGTGGTTCATATTCACGAGAGTGTTGGAGGCAACCGCGACCTTTCCTCGCTGGGCGCTCGATTGCACATCATTGAAAATGGTTTTCCTGAAACGCTCGTCCAGACACTTGATTCGGTGTTGGGCTCAGATGGAATCTCCACCATAGTGTTCCTTGGCTATAGTGGTTCTGATTTCTTCGACGCAACACCCTATCTACTCAGCCACTTAGATTTACTAGAAGGCAAAAAAATCGTATGGCACGATTACCAGGAAGACACTTCTTCTTCAAGTCCAAAGCAAGAGCAGGCACCGGGAACCTTACTCGGTGAATTACTGCGCAACGGCGTTCGAGTTGAAGTTATAAGCGGAACACTTTGGGATTTTCTCTCTCGACTGTCTGTCGCGTGGTCCATCCCTTATATCCCCGCAACGAAAAAGTCCGACAAATCAAATTGGAATCCCTCAATAGGGAATACTGATACCTTGCGCAAGCAAGCCACATCGGCTCTATACATACGGATGGGCTTCCGAAGAGGTGTAATACGAGCTTTTTCAATTGAGGATCCGAAAGATGCCCAAGGTTGGGAAGGTCTGGCAGATGCACATTGGGGGGCTGGAAATTACCTTAAAGCCCTTGGCGCTTGGGAACAGGTATACCTCGGGGATGATGATGCAAGTAAGGCACGAATTGGTGAACGACGTGGTGCGACACTTTGGATCCGAGGGCAACTCCTTGCCGCAGAGCGTCATATGTGGCAACAAGTTAACAAATGGGGCGAACTAGATTCGCCTGCAGGCTCATCAGCCTCGATTGCAACGTTAGAGACTTACGGAAGAATCATTCAGCATATGCAGCGACTTCCCGATGTTAAATGGTTCGTCAATTCGCGGAAGGTGGAGGAAGTGGAACATCGCCTCATCATGTTGGCGAACACGGCTAAAGGGCACGAAGGCATTGTCCTCAAAGCCAAATTATTGAATGTTATTAGCGCTTTGAAAGGGGAGGAAGATGCAAATCTGCAAAAACACATTGATAGTTTTACAGAATCGGAGGCACTGCACGCCTGGCTCAATTTCGAGCACGCGCTCCTAAGACTTCGAGCAACCAAGCCCACGAAGGAACGTCCCGCGCCTAACCGCTTAGATTACGAACTCCAATTGAGAAGGCAGGAGGCATTAGGAGCTACAGCGGACGTAGCACGCACCTACCTCCTCCCTGGGGCAACCAGGTACTTCACTCCGATGGATGTCTTTAAAGCATTTAAACCCGTCGAAATCACTTCATGGCACCGAGGGCGATTGGTCGGTGGATTTGCGGCATTATGGTTAATCGAACAATTTAGAAGGAGAAAACAGATCTAAAATAAAGAATCTTGTAATGAGATGGGTGGATAAAATACTCCAATAATAATAAACGGATTCTTGGCCCAAGAATGGTATTGTCGGGTGGTACCTAGGAACAAGAATAAGTCCTTAGTCACAAACTCATTGAGATACTTCTGACGAACTAGTTCTAGGGCCTTGCTTTCATCTCCCCCAGATCGGTCAAGACAATTCCAGTACAGCGCACCAATTTCCCAATCTTCGATCATCAAGGTGCTAACTTTCCCGGCGGCATCCCTGAAGCGATACGAGAACTTATATGGCAATTTCCGAACTATTGAAAACTCCCGTCGAACTTCTTCTTCCGTCTGAAAAATCTGCAACTGACTTGCCTTCGCTTCGAGAAGTTCGAGCCGATCCTTCTTACATTCGCGATCTGTATCCTGTACAAGAAATTCCAGAATTTCTGTAGGTTTGAAAATGGCAATTGATAACTCGTCCCGCTGGGCCTTGGAAATTGTCTTCGCTAAATCTGTATAAATTGGGTTCTTATCAAAAATGATCTGCTTTCGTTTCGCCCATCCATCCTCGGTCCCGACTGGACTGCCAATCAATCTAATTTTAGATGGATCCACAGGCCGATAACTCTCAGGTCTTGGATCTCCAGAGTTCTTCTCTAGGAGTAATTCCATCCATTGATATTTCTTATACCGATTGTCATTTTCCAGTTTTCTAAATGGGAGAGGGTAAATTCGAACCCAGTTTCCGTCATCCAGAATTCCGGCAGTGCAAACTAATTCATCATATTTCTTGGATAGCGTGGGATACGTTTTAACCGTTATAAACACTCTCCGCAGGAGGCTCATAAATGATGAGCCTCGATGCCCCTTGTATCCTCCAAATATTCGCTAATACAGTGTCGGTGACAATCCTCGTGCTCCTTCTCAAAGCAGGTCAAAGCAAGTCGACCGCTTCTATCAAACAGTTCATTAAGTCCCTTCAAGCTATCCCTCTTGAGCGGCAATGAGCGTTTATACCCCCTAAACAGTCGGGCGTAGTCTGCCTTGGTTTCCAATCCATTTCGACGTTGCGAGCTAATCCCCAATTCCGGAATATGCACATACTCAATGCCCAATTTTGGAAGAACCGCGCTGAGAGTCCCCTTTGAAAATCCGAACTTGCGGCTAAGAGGATTTATCCTAACGTCGCATAAGAGGCGCACATCATTGCTTATTAGACGATTAACGTACTTCTCAAAAGTGATTCCCTCGTATCCAATTGTGAAAAGCTCACTTGATTCAAATTCAAGCCCCCTTTTCGCCTCCCCCACGCGATCAAAGGCTTTTCCATCCAAGATTTCTTCAGCAATCCTGCTATTTATTGCATAGTATGGGTACTTTTCATATACATACCTGATGAGTTTCTTGCCTCTATAAGCGTGGAAACGCTTGGCAAAATCCGCAACCTTGGCACGATCTACACTTGGCATACACGTATTCGATTCTTCCAATAGTCGAATATCGCGATTGTCGGTTCTAAGCCAACCGCGAGATTCCAATAAATCGATGTCAGATTGCGCTTGAAAGGAATAACATCCATAGTGGTAAGGAACAAAATCGTAGTGTGGCTTCTCAGTTTCTTCTTGCGACAGGAATAGGAGCTTCTGAAAATCTATTTTGGAAAGGTACCCACCGGCCTGTGCCAGCAGAACCAGGAGGAAACGTTGGCGATGGTAATTGGGAATTCGAGGTCTAGTCATAATGTTGCCCTCACGCTTCTCATCGTAACATTGCCAATTGAATGCCAGCCTAGGACGTATCCAGCGAGTTAAGTGTTGTCGCACGGGCTGACATATTAGATTAAGTCCCAAGATCAGTCCTGCGGAATCGTGTCTTACGCTGCTTCAGGAATAACTGCGACAAGTGCTCATTATGGGATCCCACAAAGCAATGACCCCCCGCGTAAGCGAAGAGCCAAAGCCTTGATTTTCGTACTAGTAGCGGGGGCAGGATTTGAACCTACGACCTCTGGGTTATGAGCCCAGCGAGCTACCGAGCTGCTCCACCCCGCGTCGGTAGGCCTATCGTAGAGGGCAGGCACCATGAGCGCCAAATCCTCCTGAAAAGATCTCTTTTTAGGGAAATTATTTTCTGGTCTGCGCAGCAATCGCTGCAGCAATCGCTGATTTCAATCTGTCTTGTGCAAGACCGTAAGCAGCAAAGTCACCCTTAGCGAGTGCGGCCTGTCCATCAGCAAGTGCCTGACTTGCACTTTGGAGTGCGTTGGCAAGTGCATTGGACTGTGATCCGCCAGTTGATGGAGATGGAGTACTTCCCGTAGTTCCAGAGTTGCCACCAAATACCTGATCAAGCGCGCCTTTCAATGTGTCATCAAATCCAATTTGATCACCAAAGGAGACGAGAACTTTCTGAAGTAATGGATAAGAAGCGGCGTTTGATGTCGCCTGTACATAGACGGGCTGCACGTAAAGCAAGCCACCACCTACAGGAAGAGTCAACAAGCTCCCGAGAACAACATCAGATCCACCCTGTCGAAGTAGTGATAAAGAATTTGCCACCGTAGGTTTTGCCTCAAAGTTCGATGCGACCTGCGATGGACCAGCAATGTTTGTACTTCGCGGTAATTGAAGCACGCTAATTTTTCCATAATCGGGACCCGGATCAGAATTCACTGATGCAAACGCAGATAAGTTCTCACGACCTCCCACTGGGACGAACGGAGTCGTCAAGGCGAAATGTGATTGTGTGGCACCAGGCATCTGCAAGGTTAAGTAATACGGAGGCTGCGCACTCGCATTCCCTCCGAATGTAGAAGGATCACGCGGCACCCGCCAGAAGTCCTGCCCACCATAAAAAGCACTAGCAGTTCTAACATGGTACAAACTCAAAATATCGCGTTGCACCCGGAAGAGGTCCTCTGGATAGCGCACATGCGCAAGGAGGTCTTTAGAAATTGCACTCTTTGGTTTGACCGTATTTGGGAATACTTTGCTCCAGGTCTTAAGAACAGGATCCTCTGTATCCCACTGATACAGCGTGACAGTGCCGTCATATGCATCCACTGTTGCCTTGACAGAATTCCGGATGTAGTTAACCGAAGCGTTGGATTGAGCGGTAATCGAAGCGGAGTTCATAGTCAGCGCATCGGTAGTTGCACTAGAAAGCATTGTCTTCTTTGAGTATGGATAACCTGCACTCGTTGTATATCCATCAATAATCCAGAGAATTCGACCGTTAACAACGGCTGGATACGGGTCGCCATCAAGGGTGAGCCACGGCGCAACTTTTGCGACACGATCGCGCGGATTGCGCTCAAAAAGAATCTTTGAATCGGCGTTGACCAAATTCGACAGGACGATCCGTTGTTCCTGATACTTCAGGGCAAAAACGAGGCGGTTGATGAGAGATCCCATAGGAACGCCACCCTTACCGGTATAGGTCACGTTCTTCTGCCCATTGGCCGATGAATCATCTGGATAATCCAACTCAACCGGAGTCGAAGTTTTTGCTCCACCAATTATTGAGTAGTCAGGAACATTCTCGCCGAAGTAAATGCGGGGTTCGAAGGCACCCAGACCCTTTGTTGGTGGGAGGTCTCCCACGATGAAGGATGGTTTCCCGTCGGCATCACGGACGTTGCCATAGGCGGCAACAAATCCGAACCCGTGGGTGTAAACCAAATGATCGTTGATCCAGTTACGGCTTGGGTTGCCTGCGACATTGAGTTCTCGAACTGCCACGATAGCGTCCCTTTGAACGCCGTTCACCGTATAGCGATCTATATCGAGTGAATCGGCAAAGGTGTAATAAGGCTTAATTTGTTGAAGTTGGCGGAAAGTCGCAGAGAGAACGTTTGGATCCATCAAGCGGATATTGGAAATTGTCGCAGCGTCCTTCGACAACTGACCTGCCGATGTCTCAATTGTCGCTCGATAATCCTTCACTGTCACATCGGAAAGTCCATAAGCAGTTCGGGTTGCATCAATGTTCTTCTGAATATAAGGCGCTTCCTTTGTCGACTCACTTGGTTTGACTTGGAATTGCTGAATGATGCCTGGATAAACGGTAGAGATAAGTAGAGATGAAACCACGAGAAGTGAGACGCCAGCTGCCGGCAAGACCCAGGAGCGGCGAATAATGTTGGCGAAGAAAAGAAGAGAGCACACGACTGCTATTCCAGCGAGAATTGCTTTTGCAGGTAGAACCGCGTTGACATCTGTGTAGGTCAAACCAGTGATGAGCTTGCCCTCTTTAAGCGCAAGGTGGTAGCGATCAAGCCAGTAGGCCATACCTTTGAGAAGTACGACGATTCCTAAAAGAATTGAAAGTTGGACTCGTGCCGTAACCGTGGTCCGGTCTTCTCGAACTTGAAGACGAATTCCGCCGTACAAATAATGAACCACACTTGCCGCCATGATTGAAATGATGATCGTTGATATTCCCCACTCAAGCAGCGCCTGCCAGAAAGGAAGGCGGAAGGCGAAGAAGGAAACATCTAGTCCGAACTGCGGATCCTTCACACCGAAGGGAGTGGAGTTTTGGAAAAGCATCCATGGAGTCCAGAGTGTGGTTCCGGCAGTTCCCGCGAAGTAGAAGAGCACGAGGGCGAGACCACCGATGACTAATCTGCGAATTGGTTCAATCTGACCGCGGTATCGCTCAAGGTTGTCGGCCTCAATAGTCAATGGCACGTAGAGCGGCCGGCGGCGATACGCTATAAAAATATTTGTGACGATAATGAGTGAAGTAGCCGCGCCAAAGGCAACAAAGAGCGCGGCCTTTGTGGTGAGAGTGACTCTCCAAACACTGGTGAAGTTGACCGAGCGATACCAGAGCCAATCTGCGTAAAAGCCGCTCATGGAAACCAGGGCAAGTAAGATCGCGGCGACTATTGCCACGGTGATCACTAAAGGTCGGCGCGGGTTGGGAAGGTTGGGACGGATGGGTCGATTCATTGAACTCATGCGCCAACGCTACCGATTTCGTTGCCAAGTGCAATGTGGGATGGCATTACGAGCATCCTTAAGCACCAAAATCGCCTCCTTGAGTGTGGCAACCGAATAAACCCTGATGCCTTCAGGGACGTTTGTCACATCATCGCAATTCTCGCTAGGAGCAAGAAACACTGACGCGCCTGCCCTCTTCGCGGCGATTATCTTTTCGTCGATTCCACCGATGGCTCCGATATTTCCAGCACTATCGATTGTTCCGGTCCCAGCAATCGTTCTGCCGGCAACAAGATCGTCAGGGGTGAGCTTCTCAACGATCCCTATCCCAAAGACGAGCCCTCCGCTCGGTCCGCCGGTGTCTTTAAGCGAAATCGAGACTTTGATAGGAAAATCGTAAACCGTGACTTTTTTTCCATCTTTATCCAGTTTTGTCTGGCGAGGCACGTCGTACCCCAAATAAGTAAGAGCAGCGACGGTGGCTGATTCCTGAGAATTGACCATGTCTTTCGTATTTGCGGCATTTATTTCTTGGGAACTCTTATGGGGAGGGTAGAGAACCTCCCGCGGCATAACTATCGCTTCACCTTTGAACCAGGAGAGAAGGACATCCGCGCCGAAGATCGGAGAGGACGGGCTGGTTACATAAATCGTCGTAAGTAGAAGCTTTCCAGAACTCTTATAAGTCTTCGCCGCGGAGATTTTAATGACTGAACCAAGCACATCTTGCCCCGCACCAGGTTGCAGAACTGCGTAAGGAAGAGGAACAAGCAAACTCGCCAGAAGAAAGATTGCTACAAAATAGAGTGCCAAACGTGGAAGTTGAGAAATGCGCATACCGCGAAAGACCGACTACTCGTTTGGCTTAGAAGGTTCTTTCTCTGGCGCAACATTCCCTTGTGAATCACCATCAGAAGAATCGTTGCCCTGAGAGTCGCTACGGAAAGAACTCTGAAAACGCTGGAATTGAGAGACAGATCGGGTGGTCTCGTTCTGGAACCGCTCTTGGAACTTGGTAACCCATAGAACATAGGCCAATGCTCCTATGACGGCAGCTAAAGGCACTAACCACCAAATGAGAGCCGAAAACGCGGGGGACATCCTCTTAGCCTACCGCGCCAGGGAACAAAGCGATGCATGAGATTGTTATACAGCGTGAGCGTAGAGTTCTACTTTGGTAAGGAGTTCACATGGCGCCATTTGGTTTCACACCCTCAAATAGCGATGATGCGCCCGAGGAGAACAACCCAGCGAATCCTCAACCAAATGGGGCTACTGGAGATAATACTGAGAATGGCGAAAATCAAGATCTCGCTGCGCTTTTTGCCATGCTGCAAGAACAGATGCAATCACAATTTGGCGAAAAGATGCCCGCAGATATGGCAAAGGAAATTCAAGAGCAGTTTGCGAAATTAGGAATCAACCCCATTGGATTTCTTGATGCGCTTGGAAAATCTGACAGCGCACTTCCACTCAACATTAGTCGCGACATTGCCAAGCAATATGTTGCCGCACACGGTTCTGCGATGATCGGAACAAACGATGTCGCGGTCTATCAGGAAGCAATGGGAATAGCGGATCTTTGGCTTAACGATGCAACGGTTTTCCCGGCAAATTCAAATGTTAAAAATATTTACAGTCGCGCCGATTGGGTGGATGCGACTATGAAAGGTTGGCAGAAAACCGTAGAGCCGCTTGCCAATGGACTTGCGAAAGCAATGACTTCAATTGTTGAAGAACAAGGGTTACCCGAGAATTCATTGCCGCTTGCGCAAGTAGCGGGACTCTTACGTTCGTTCATTGGAACAATGATTGCAACTCAACTGGGTCAATCAATTGGTGGTCTAGCAGCGAGTGTCACCGGTGCACATGACGTCGGACTACCACTTCTGGAACCTGCCCGACCAGCCCTCATACCGGAGAACATTGCACTCTGGAGCGCAGATATCGGTATAGAGCCATCTGAAGTGAGAATTTTTCATGCCCTTCGTGAGGGTGCGATTGCCCGATTATTCGACAATAATCCTTGGCTCATTGAGTACATGCGAAACGCGATTGCAGAATATGGCAAGGGAATTCGCATCGACGTGGAAGCAATGCAGCGACAAGCAGAAGAAGCAATTGACTCTGGCGCCATTGATCCAAACAATCCTGAAACATTCAAGGTTGCACTCAATGAGGGATTGTTTACGCCGGAAGAAAGTCCAGCACAAGTTGAAGCTCTCACAAAGTTGGAAACTGCACTCGCACTCATTGATGGTTGGGCTGACGATGTCACAACTCTTGCAGCCGGCGATCGGCTTCCATCGCTCAATGCGCTTCGTGAAACTCTTCGTCGCCGTCGGGCGACTTCATCGCCTGCACAACAACTCTTCGCATCTCTGTTCGGACTTGAAGTCTCACCTCGCATGTCACGTGAAGCCAGTGCGTTCTGGTCACAGATCCGTGCTCTGCGGGATGTAAGCGCCCGTGATCAAATCTGGAGTGGAATTCTTCCAACTCACGAAGAACTCACCGATGCAGAAGGTTACTTGCGAAGTATCGAAGTGCCCGACGATCTATCCAGCTTGGCCGACTGAGAGGCCGAATGAGGGGTCGAATAAAAAGGCGAAGTCCTCGGGCGCTCGATTCCATATCTGCCTTCCCCTTGCAGATAGAGAACGGTTATCCGAGGACTTCGTTATGCGCAACGTACGTGACATTTCCCAGAGAATCAACTGAGAAGGCGAAAAAACTGCCAGAAAGTTAATGAAGAGTGCGCGGCACTGGGTTTGCAAAGAATTTCTCTCCTATTTTGTTCCTAAATGTATTGACAAATGTATTGACAAGCCCATCCAAAATCTCATCCTGAAATGCCCCCTGTAATTCGGTTATCGGGTAATCCGACAATTTCCGAGGCGAGCCATACCCGCAAATTCTGGGGAAATCGGCTGGTCATCCGATACCTTCTCGCTATGCGTCGAATCGAGAGTGAGTTTCTTGAACAACCCCTCTCCCAAGTCCTGCCTGGAATTTCTGAAGGCGAAATCATCGTCATCCGATCCACGCGGAGGAAGCGAAATATCGCGGCCTATCGCCAGGGTGGCCAAATTGTTGTCTCCATCCCAGCCCGACTGAGCAAAGCCGATGAGCGGATGGTTGTTCCAGAAATGGTGGCAAAGGTCCGCGCCCAAGAGGCAACCCGGGTGATCACCGATTCGGCACTCTCTGGCCGAGTTGTCGATCTCCTTGCGCGGTGGGCTCCCGAGATGAACGAGCGACCTTTCTCGGTTACCTGGCGGGAGAATATGAACGGGCGCTGGGGCTCCTGCACCAATGTGGATGGCACAATCCGGATTTCTTCCCGGCTGGCGCGCTTTCCCGAGTACGTCCTGGATTTTGTCCTCTTCCACGAAGGTATCCACCTTCGATACGGGGACCACGGGGCTCAATTCCAGGAAATCCTCGCTCGATTTCCACAAGCCGACCTAGCCCAGGCCTATCTGGACGGCTACGAGGCCGCCGAGAACGCCCTGACCCCAGCCTCCCTGTCCCTGTAGCCCGGGAGAGGGCATTAAGGGCTTGTCAGGGGGAAATGGTGAGCTAGGAAGGCTCAAAAATATCCCGATTCGCGCTCAGAATCCACCCCTTCACGCTCAGGCAGGGGTATCGTGACCGTTGCACGCTCGCTTATGAGTCGGGAAGCTCTCCCACAAACCGCTTGCGTCGATTGGAGGAGGACATGACAGAACCAGAGACATACACAGGTGACGCTTACTGCGTTAAGTGCAAGGAGAAGCGCGACTTTACGGGAACCGTAAAAGTCTCAGACTCTGGTCGTCGCATGGCTCAGGGCATCTGCTCGGTCTGTGGCACCAAGCTCAACCGCATTCTTGGCAAGGCACAGTAAGGCCAACCTTTTTTCTCGACTGCGTTAAAGAACCGCAACATGCGGTCACGTAGAAGTTGAGAGACTGGCGCTCTGATACAGAGCGCCAGTTTTTTTATCTCCCGGCGTGAGCCAGGCTCAGGTCGCAACTGGCCCCAAGTAATCAGGACGTAGCCACAATCTCACTTCGCGCTCATATTTCGCCGGTTCGTCAACACTTCTACCTGCTCATAACCGTGCATCTCTTCTTTCTGCGCGAGCGTTCTGCATACGTGATGAGAGAAGAGGCGAGATGAACCAGGTTGATATAAAAACGAGCGATAGTGAGATAGGTCTCAAAAATGCCCATCCGCGACTGAAGGCCGGCGTGCTCGTCGTGACTCATGAAGATTTCACATACGTCGGACGGATGGATGCGGGCATCGCCCTCTCATCACCGGCACGCAACGCCATCAATTTCTTGAGCGGGAAGAGTTCGGGTGAGGAGTTAAGCCAAATGCTGGATATCCCTATCGAGGAAATCAAGGAACTCATCGCCGAACTCGATGCCGCGGAGTTGCTCGATACCCAAGCCACAAAGATCGCAGTTCACACCCGTTTCCATTCTCCCAATGCCAATCGAGCTTCACATGCGGGAGATGACAGTAGTGATGGTGCGTTCCAGCAGTTGAAAGCCAGACTCGTACCAGAACTCAGTTCTGCAACCTGGCACTCCAACTCCAAAGATGGGGGAGTTTCCATCGTAAATTCTCGGCGCGGATGGCAGATCAATATCTATGGCGACTCACGAATCGCCACCTTGCTCTACGGAATCCTCCTCTCCAGTGGCATAACCCACACCCGTCTGCACGTCCTGCAGGAGAATCGGACAATCTCCGAATCCGACCTCTGCGCTGGTTTTATTAGAGCGAGCGATATCGGGCTTTCCTACAGAGTTCGACTCGATGAGTTGGCACGAGAACTCTCCCTATTCCCGACTACTCCGCCGTCGAAATCAGAGAAGAAGGGGAATGGGGGCGTCGCCGAAAAAGGCGAAGCCGCAAGGAAAGTGATTTCAATAGTTGTCGGAACTCCCCCATCAGATGAGCTCCAAACCTGGATGAGCGAAGGCGTTGCGCATCTATTGGTTGATAACCCCGATGGCGCCGCAGTCACGATCGGGCCCCTTGTCATCCCCGGAAAGACGCCTTGCACCAGATGCGTCTCGATTGCCAATGAAGATCTCAACGAACTCTGGCGAGATATCTCTTGGAGGAAGCATAACTCTCCAGCATCCGAGGTTCCGGTTGCGGTGGCCCACCATGTCGCGGGATTTCTCGCTTTAGAACTACTTGCCTTCTTGGATGAAGGGAGATCGAAACTGATCGGGAGATCAGCTCGCATTAATTTTCACTCCCCAACCGTGATACAAGAACGGCTATACGCCCGCCACCCTGCATGCGGATGTACCTGGTAGAACGGCCTAATAAATCAAGCAGCGTCGGACTCTTCCACCTCTTCAATTGCGGCAGCGGGGACAAGTCGCGGACGACCTACTGTTCGTTTGCGAGCGATCACTCGGCCATTTTCAAATAGCTCTCCGCCCCAGATTCCGCATGGCTCTTCTCGTGAAAGTGCAGCCTGCAGACATTGAGCACGAACGGGGCATCCGCCACAGAGAGACTTGGCCAATTCAATTTCCTCACTCTGTTCTGCGAAGAAAAGTTCGGGGTCCGAGGTGTGACACGGCAAGGCGAAGGCGATCTCTGAGCCATACGCACCTGTGACATCATCCAGGCCAATCTTCTCGCCGTTGTTAGCCCACCCTGGCACTAATAATTCACTAAAGAGAACGGCCATTCTCCTCACCTCATCTCTACTGGACTCCCAGTTGTCTTCTTTCTCGTGTCCTACTCGTCTTTTCTGTTTTTACATTTCTTGGGGAAAAGAAAAAGGGCCCGAATCCTTGTGGATTCGTGGCCCTTGGGGTCTGGTTCGGTTTATCCGATCAAACTCCAAGCGGCCTTTTCGCCAAATGCGAGATACCAAGTGGTGCGCTTTGACGCACGATTGGCGGTAGCGGAGGCGGCATGATTTCCTGTAGCCGAAAGCGCTACCGTGAAATGTGTTGAAAACAACTGCATTTTGCGCTTCCCTTCGCTTGTACTATCAATCAATCGAAGAATTTCTTCGCCGACTAAATTCCTTGATCACTCGATCAAGCAGTGCTACAGAGTAAGGCACTGACCGTGACTGAGGCAAGTTAATTAAATATCGAGTGGGACGCGGTTCTCCTATTGGGTATTACTGGCTGGTCCATTAATCGATCAAGCCTGCTTCGCGTAGAAATCGGCTGGGGCGACTGCTGTTGGTGGCACTAGATCGATAACTTAAATTGAGATGCCTTTTCGCGCGGGTGATTCCCACGTAAAAAAGGCGCCTTTCTTCCGCAACGACATTCTCATGTGTCGGAAGTATCCCCTCGTTTAAGCCCACGAGAAATACGTGCTCCCACTCCAATCCTTTGGCTGCGTGCAAGGTTGCCAAGGTCGTCACTGGCATGACCGGCGGATTATTCTGCTCGGCTCTCTCTTCTACTTCGCGAAGATACGTGCGAAGTGACTTGGGGGCGAACGCCGGATCATCATCAACTTCTCGGGCTAGATGGAGTAGCGCAGTAATCCCGTCGGTGCTGGCTCCAGTAATAAATGGCGCAGCGATCGTACGTAGTTCGTCAATCCACTCGGTCCCAGGAGCAGGGATAACGGAAGCTTGGCGAACGGCTCTGAGAAAATCCTTTACGTCGGTGCGATCGAAGAACCTCTCATTATTCCGGACTTGATAGGGAATGCGAGCAGCCAAGCATCCCCGCTCAAGTGCCTTGAGTTGCGAATTTGTGCGGGCCAACACGGCAATGTCTTGGGCCGCGATTCCTTCGGACGTAAGCTTCACAATTTCCGCGACGACTCCGGCTACTTCACTAGATTCATCTTTGTACTCGCGAACTTCTGGATGCGCTCCGTGTGGGTTGAGCGAGACCAATTCTTGTCCCATCAATCCACTTCGCAGCACGCTGTTAGCCATGAAAATGATTTCGGGGGTGGATCGATAGCCAGATATGAGACGGATGACCTCTGCCTGCGGAAATCTACGAGTGAAATTATTGAGGAAAACTGGAGTTGCTCCAGCGAAAGAATAGATAGTTTGCGCGGGGTCTCCCACTACGCAAATCTCCTCGCGGCTTCCGAGCCAGGCATTGATAAGTCGCTGTTGAAGTGGCGAAACATCCTGATACTCATCAATGGTGAAGTAACGATACTGATCGTGGACTCGCTCGCGAATCTCGCGCTCCTCCTCAAGCATTGCGGTCGTCAGCAATAACACATCTTCAAAATCGATAGTCCGCTCTTGTCGTTTAAGACTCTCGTACGCTGCATAAACCTGAGCCACTTGCCCGGAGGTTATTCTGTTTCGATCGGCACGAGTTTTAGATTCTTCGATGTAATCCTCTGGTGCAATCTGGGAAACTTTCGCCCACTCAATCTCCGTAGAAATATCACGAATTAATTCGCGCGAATGTGCAGAGACTTTCCCGGCCAGCCCGGCATGAGAAATCGCCTCTTTCACAAAACTGGACTTAGTCGTGAGAAGATCAGGTGCTCTACCCCCAAATACTCCCGGCCAGAAATAGATAAGTTGTTTGAGCGCTGCGGAGTGAATAGTCCTGGCGGCGACACTCGGAACACCGAGGGAGCGGAGCCGCGCTCTCATTTCTCCAGCTGCGCGAGCAGTGAAAGTAAGTGCCAGCACCTTCGATGGATTCATCACACCGATTGCCGAGGCATAGGCGATCCGGTGGGTAATTGCCCGTGTTTTACCGGTTCCCGCTCCAGCGATTACGCAGACGGGGCCGCGCGATGCGAGCGCTACTTCTCGCTGCTCGTCATCAAGGGCTTCCAAAATTTCTTCGGCACGGATTTCGTTGGAGCCGCGCGCCTCATCCATGTGGCGACCCATGTGGAACCGACAGATCATCCGCTGCTCCAGCGCCATACCAGTGCTCAATCATCCTCCGCGAAACACTTATTTGCGATGGGAGTATGAGTTCACCACTCCTCACTGCCTCTCGCATCTCTTCTCGCGAATACCAACGCAGTTCCACAATCTCTTCACCGTCGGGACGAGCAATATCTGGTTCTGAAGTGATCGCTTCGAAAGCGATCATGATCGAAGCGGGAAATGGCCACGGCTGTGACCCCAGGTAATGCACCGAATGAACAAGTACACCAGATTCCTCTGATACTTCTCTGACAACGCTCTGCTCAAAAGATTCACCTGGTTCAACAAAGCCGGCAAAATTGGAGAATAATTTCTCCACCCAGAGGCGTTGTCGTCCAAGAAGTAGGCGATCAGCTTTATCTTTGACTAAAACGATAACTGCTGGATCAGTCCGCGGATGATGTTCGCTTCCATCCACGTCACATATTCGAACCGCTCCACCTAAACCGATTCTTGTCTTGGCACCACATCGAGAACAGCACGGGTGGGTGTGGTGCCAGTTCGCTAATCCCAGTGCATGTACCGCTAGTCCGGCCTCTATATCCGAAAGCCTGGCACCAATTTGCCGAAGTGTCCGAAGATCCTCTTCCTCGATCACCGCTTCATCGGTATGCCAGACAAAATAACTCACTCCTGTCTCTCTATCGATTCCCAGAAAATACCGCTCTCCCACCCCATGGATGGAAAGGGAGTCATGAAAAACCAGGGCAGTATCTGAGGAATGAAAGCGGTCTTTGACCAGAACCAGGATTTTGCCGCTTCGCCACAAGAAATCGAGTTTGGACGAATCTGTCCGAAGATCCCCGGCGCGATCTATAGAGCTTCGGGCAAGCACCAGGGCTTGGAACCGCTCTGGTCTGCTTTCCTGCGTAGCACTCATGATGGGCGACACTACTAGCATGAACCCATGCGCCTCACCTCGTGGAATCTCCTTCATGGCCGGGCAACACCGCTCACTTCAGCGAGCGAAAATGCCCGATCTGGGAGCCCTGCTGAGCCAAACACGCTGCTAGCCAACGCGCTGCGCACTCTCAACCCCGATGTCCTAGGCCTGCAGGAGGTGGATTTCCACTTGGCTCGATCGGCCGACTCCAACCAAGTGGCGGCAATTGCCTCCATGATGGGTGCGCAGCATTGGGCTTTCACTCCCTCGGTCATTGGCTCGCCGGATGAGAATTGGCGCGGTACAACGCAAGCAGATGTACGAGTCGTCACCAACAAAAACCCCATCGGCTTATCGGGCTACGGAATCGGACTGGTTTCAAAAGTCCCTATTCGTTCGTGGCATCGATTAGAACTACCTGCAGCTCCCATCGGAGTATTGATGACACTTCCCCGCGAGGGAAAACTCAAGAAGATTTATGTTCGCGATCATCCACGATCCGCACTCGCTGCCGAACTTGAAAATGGCTGGCTCATCATCAACACTCACCTCACTTTCGTACCCGTCTTTAATTATCTGCAACTTCTTAAAATAAAGCGCTGGGTAAAGAGGCTGCCTGCCACAGATAAATCAAAAATTATTATTATGGGTGATCTCAACTTGCCACTCTCAATACTCGTTCGTGGACTGCATTGGAACTCCCTCGTTACAGAGCGAACATTTCCCACCTGGAAGCCGAGAGTTCAGGTCGATTACTTTCTTTCGCAGAAAATTTCACCCGAGGATGTGGTCCATGTTCCTTCAATGCTCACGGGAGTGAGCGACCACTTACCGCTGACGGTAGAATTGGATTAATGCTTCTCTAAAAGAGCGATCAGCTCTGATTCATCGAGTAAATCTGCGCGCCGATCCGTGACACCGGTAGGAACATAATGGAATGCCGCACTTACAAGGGCTGGATCAATTTTCTGCAACTTCGCCCAGGCCAATCGGTACATCGCCAGTTGGATGGCTGCAGATTCGCCAAGTCTCTTAGATCCAGTCTTCCAATCGACAACCTCGAAACGATCTCCAATTTTGTACACGGCGTCGATTCGACCGCGCAGAAGTACGCCAGCCAGAACACTCTCAAAGGGCACTTCAACGGCATAGGGCTGACGATCTCCCCATTCACTGGCAAGCCATCTGGTCTTAAGCTCTTCCAGCGTTTGATCTGATTCGAGAGGATCAATGGGGTCGAGATCTTCGTCGTCAAAGAGAGTAGCTTGGCCAAAATGCTTCTCCACCCAGAGGTGAAAAACAGTGCCCCGCCTTGAGTATTCATCCTGTGGCCGCGGCATTGGTCTTCTGATCACCAACGCCAATTCTTCTGGATTGTCACGAAGGGCAACGAGCGTGGAAACCGAGAGTCGAGGAGGCAGGAGCACATCGGCCCGATCCTTACTTCGATGAAGCTCATTGATCAGAGCTTGCGAATCGCGAATCCATGACTGAATGCTCTCAATATCTGTATCCGCATTCATGACTTCGGGCTTCAGCGAGTGCGCCGCACTATTGCGAACCAAGTCAATTGCCGCATCAAAGGAGGCACGGCGATCACCGAGTGGATCGCGGGGCCAGATGGCGGAGAGTGGATTGGATGATTCGGGTTTCTCATCCTCATCTTGCGGGACGGGTGCATCAGACAGAATTACTCCGCCGTGAACTAATGCTGTTTGCGCCACGAGTTCATAAATTTCACTGGGCTCCACGGGATTGATTCCGTCGCGCCATCTCGAAGTCGTACAGATTAGATGAGTCCGCGCTCTGGTAATTGCGACATACCCCAGGCGAATCTCCTCATCGTGTCTGAGTTTGTTGCACTCCAGGGCAAAGACATCAAAGACTTTCTTTGCCTCCGTATTTGTACTGCACGCAGAGATATCAAAGGTCGGTAACTCATGACTATCACCACGCAGTGGGAATGGGATGTGCTCTTCATTAGTCAGCCAGTTATCTCGCTTCAAGCCATTTCCGGGGAAATTACCTTTAGCCAGCCCCGGCACTGCGACAACATCCCACTCCGCGCCCTTGGCAGTGTGAATTGTCAGAATCTGGACAACATCGCGGCGCACCTCGGGGGCGCCAGATTTCAACCCGGCTTCTTCCGAAGAGGCCACATCGAGCCATTCAAGGAAGTCGGCAATTGTTCCTCCGCTGCGTGAGAATTTCGCAACCTCATCCATAAAGCGATCCAGGTGACGTCGGCCATTCTCCGTGCCGTCGCGGAGCTGTACTTCTACATCTAGATTGAGATAACTCTCTATCTCGGAGACGAGATCTGTGAGTGGACCTCCAGCTCGGGAGCGGATGCGGCGCAGGTCGGCGGCAAAATGAGTCAGCCGAGAAAACCCCGCTTGGGTGAAATGTGCAGCATTGGCACTGGTTATTTCATCTACTGCATCAATAAGGCTTGCAAAGAACTGGTCATCGGCTTCCTCGCGCAGCGGATTTCCCTGCACAATTTTCGCAACCAAGCCCCGGGAAGTGGTCTGCTGCGCCTGCGCGCGCGAACGAGAGAAACGACCCAGGGCGGCAATGTCGGATGCGCCTAAATTAAGGCGTGGTCCAGTGAGATGACGCATCAGTGCTGCGCCAGCTTCTGGATCGGTTATGACACGCAAGAGCGAAATTACATCGGCAACCTCCGCGACGTGAATCAGTCCCCCAACACCTAGAACTTCGACGGGAATATTTTCACCGCGAAGAGCTAGTTCGATTTCTGCGATCTGCGAACGCTTACGGACGAGAACGGCAAATGAGGTTCGATCCTTCTCGTCCTTGGCCATTCGCTCGGGATCAAACCAGAGGTTTGAAAAATATTCAGATATTCCTTTTGCTTCGCTCTCTAAAGTTTCAAAAATTCCATAAGCCAACTCGCCTGCTCCGGCACCATCTCGTGCAACTAGCGGGAGCACCTCCACCGGACTATTTTCGCGGATCTGCTCTGACACAGTATTGGCGAGCTCGAGAATGATTTTGTCATTTCTATACGTGACGGGAAGGGAGAAATGTTTGGCACTTCCATTCGCATCACCCTTGCCAGGAAAATTCTTTGCGAAAGCCCCGATAGTCCCGGCCGACGCACCCCGCCAGGTGTAGATCGCTTGGCACGGGTCGCCCACTGCCATCACTGCATGGCCATCTCCAAAGAGCGCGGAAAGCATCCGCACCTGCGACTGAGAAGTGTCTTGGTATTCATCCAACAAGACCACTTTGTATTTCGCGCGTTCAATCTCTACAACTTCGGGGATTTCCATGGCGATGCGAGCCGCCAGTGACATCTGATCGTCGAAGGAGAGTTCGCCATTCTTCTGGCGAGTCGAGATAAGTTCTTCAACCATCGGAAGAATCGACATGCGTTGCTGTAGAACTTTCTGAACCCCGCGCACGGTCTCATTCGATTTCGTACCAAGGGTTTCCAACTGCGCCAAGAGATTCTCAGATATTTTCCTGATTTCGTCCGAGGAAGTCATATGTTCTAGAACCATCCTAGAAAGGCCAATAACGTCATATATAACCGTGCTTAAAGCACTCTCTGACGTGAACTCGTCATCTGGCCAATTGCTCACGATTTTTGCCGCCATCTGCCAGGTGGCCGCCTCCCCCATGGGATCAGAACTGGCGTCAATTCCATATCGAATGGCATGCTCGTTGAGAAGCCGTCCTGCATAGGAGTGATAGGTCATGATCACGGGTTCGCCACGGGCAATCTCCAGACCAACTCGCGGGTCGCGCAATTGCCGCAACTTGCTGCGAATCCGCACTCCCAATTCACCCGCGGCTTTGCGCGTAAAGGTCAGACCCAGAATCTCCTCAGGTTTAGCCAGGCCATTGGCGATCAGGTAGAGAACGCGCGCGCTCATCGTCTCCGTCTTGCCCGATCCGGCACCAGCAATCACGACTGCAGGTTCGAGTGCCGCTGCAATGATGGCAGATTGTTCATGAGAAGGAATACGAACTTTTGGATCAACAATTCTGAGTTTGTTAGCAATAATTTCCGGAGAATAAAGAATGTCTCTGCTCATTCCATCACCGTCCGTCCATCGCTCTGGATTGGACATGCGGTTCGCACCTGACAGTTGTTACACCGATCGTTAATGCTTGCCGTAAATGCACTGCCACTCATGCCTTCGGCAATGATTTGGATTTCATTGCGCATTTCAGTTGCATCGACCCGTGGTTGTCGACGGACTGGCGCCTCTTTATTCTTCGAGCCAAGATAAACCAGTTCGGCACCAGCGGTGGTGCGACCTAGATGCCTCTCGTCGAAACCACCTTCAACAACGGCAAGTTGGTACGCCTGCATCTGCATATTGGTAAGTGCATCTGCTTGGCTCACCGGAGAAGCGCCCGTTTTGAAATCGACAACGTAAATCTCCCCCGACTCCGTTACTTCGAGGCGATCTACATTTCCGCGTATCTGCGCGCGACCCACGATGACATTGAATTCGACTTCGACTCCGATGATCTGGCGCGTTTGGAGTGACTCATTGTGATAGCGGACAAATTTCTCAATCATCATGAGTGCACGATTTAACCGCGTAGTGCTGACCCATCCGATGGTGGGATCAATCAATTTCCACGCATCGCGAAGTTTTCTAGTGAGTTCTTCTTCCGTCAGTGACGGATCCTCTCCCATCAAAGCGGCGTAGGCATGGATGGCCGAACCAAGAACCTGCGCGGTGCTATCCCCATTAGTGCCGCCGTTGCGCTCAAGAAACCACTTTAAGCCGCAATCAATAAAGCCCTCAGCGCTGCTGGGTGAGACTGAAACAAGCTCACCCGGCGGAACAATCGGGTCTTCGCTGCTAATCGGAAGAACCCCTGCCCAAGTGCTGATATCGGCCGCGGGCAACCCTTCTTCAGCAAGGCGCTTGAGCAGAGAGGCTGCCGTCGCATTCTTAATCAGAAGTTCGCGGCGTAGTGTCGCAACTAAGGCGGCCGGTGTGATGGGACGCGGAACTTGAGTAATTTCTCTTTCACCATCCTCACCATTTACCAACAGTGAAACCTCTTCAAAGAAGATAGATGGCTCGTCATCCTCTTTGGCAACCGCGGTGATGATGAGTGCGGATTTAGCCCTAGTCGTCGCGACGTAGAAGAGCCTTCGCTCATCTTCGGCAAGCCCACTGGCCGCCAGTGCATCCAACTCTTTGCGGGCTAGTACTCCGTGGCGCATGATCTCCACCAACCGTTCACTTCCCAGAAGTGATCCACGCTGACGCAGGTTGGGCCAGGTACCTTCCTGCAAACCTGCGATTGCCACCACTTCCCATTCGCGACCCTTGGCGGCATGAACTGTAAGTATCTCTACGACATCAGGACGTTGCCCTTGGGCGGTTATGACATCTCCCAAAATACTTTCCTGACTAATTTGGCGGATGAAACTATCCGCCTTGGAATGTGGAAATCGCTCCGCAAACCGGCGGGCGGATTCAAAGAGTTGCATCATCGCATCCAGGTCGCGATCTGCCGCAGCTCCGCGCGATCCACCTCGAAGCGCTTGTCGACGCCAACTCTCGCTCAATTTAGATCCATCACTTGTTATCGCATTGCTCCAAATTTCCCAGAGGAGATCTTCACCTTGCGCAGTGGACTTGCGCAGGACTTTCCGGGCGCGCGCTAAGAGATCATGGATCCTTTGCAGGGATTGAGCCCCTTCAATTGAAATATCGCCATGCTCAACCGCATCTATCAACAATTGAGTGCCAGTGCGCTGATCCTCCTCGGCTCGCGATGCCAGAAGTGCTCTGCGAATTCTCCGTAAAGAAACCGAGTCGGCACCGCCAAATTCGGAGAGTAAAAGTCGCTCGCAGTTCTCCAGATTAAGAGGTACCTCCCCAAGTGCGATCTGCGCAATCAATAAGAATGGTGCGATGGCAGGATTGTTTGCCAGCGCCTCAACTTCTGAGGCCACTGGGATTCCTGATTGGGAGAAGGCGCGGCGCAGGGCCGAAGCCTGCATCCCGGGAGCACGCAGAAGCACTGCCATCTCGCTCCACGGCTTCTTCTCAATCAGGTGGGCATGGCGAAATTGATAGGCAATAAACTGCGCCTCCTCGCTCTGTGAGCGAAAACGTCCGACAAGAACCGGCGCGTATTCGTCGCCTTGAGTCGCACGGACGCAGATGCGCTTTCGCTGCGGAGCGGCTCTTGAGAATCCAGCTGCAATATGAGCGCCTACTTCAAAAACATCAGGACTGCTCCGGAATTCATCATGCAACACAATCTTCTCTCCAATTGGCCCCTTACCAGATTGGTAGAAATCCAATTCGGCGCCCAATTGATCTGGATCTGCACCTCTAAATCGCCCCACAGCGCTGTCCGCGTCCGCACAGATGACGACATCCTGATTGACGAGTTCGCGCAGAAGGGCGCGTTGCGCGGGATCGCTCTCTTGAAATTCATCGACCAGGATGGTGGAGAAGCGCGCGCGAAGATCGGTCGCAAGGATCGGATTCGCTCTGAGATGGCGGAAAGCCTCCACGACTATCTGGCTCGGGTCGATGCGTCGCTTAGCGTCGCCAGCTGAATCTGTTTGTAGATCCAAAATATCCAGGTACTGCTTCCAGAAAATGGCTGCCGCTTCCCAATATTTCTCACCACTCTCCTTGCCGAGCCGTACAAGTTGATCAGGAGAGAGATTTCTTTCAGAAGCGCGCAGTATGAGATCGCGCAGTTCTCGTGCAAAGCCATTTGTCGTAAGCGCCTTCTCCAAATCGAGTGGCCAGTAATTCTTACCAAGGTCGACATCTCCAGCGATGAGTTCGCGAATGAAATATTCCTGCTCGGCACCCGACATAAGGATTGGATCTGGTGCATCAGGATGGGCTTTCATTTTAAGAATTGAAAAGGCGAGAGAGTGAAAAGTCCTAGCAATGGGTTCGTGCATGATCGTAGTCGTACGCAGTGCCACGGCATCGCGAAGTTCGGAAGCGCGCTCGCGATCGTAGGTCAACATCAATAGTGAATTGGGATCTTGTCCTTCGCTGATACGTGAGAGAGCAGCTTCAATGAGAAGGGTGGTTTTCCCGGTTGCAGGACCACCCAGGACGACAAGGGGCGAGTCTCGATGGCCGATCACGCGTAATTGATCATCAGAGAATGTAATCGCCTTTTTCACCAACGGGCGCCGGACAAGTGCTCCGACTAGCTCAAATTGGTGTTTCGCCATGCCCCCATTCAACCCGACATGGGTGACATTGTGGGGTAATTGCAAGGAAAAGCGCGAAGCCGAATCACCCTTGATTAATCTGAACCTGTTTCCATAGCGGCGCGATCAAGAGATTCGTTGGCATCAGGACTCTTCTTACTACTAGAGGATGCGATTGCTTCAGCCCCACCGGTTTCGAGTTGGCCAACCAACTGAAAGTATCCCTCACCGAGTTGGCCCTGTGCGCGGTAGAGCTCGAGTTTGGCACGAGTATCGGCAATATCGAGATTTCGCATAGTTAACTGGCCAATGCGATCGACAGGTCCAAATGCTGCGTTTTCAGTACGCTCCATTGAAAGTTTGTCTGGGTGATAACTAAATGCAGGGCCTGAGGTATTGATGATTGAATAATCATCACCGCGGCGCAAACGAAGTGTGACTTCGCCAGTGACGGCTGAAGCAACCCATCGCTGTAAAGATTCGCGAAGCATCAGCGCTTGGGGATCTAGCCAACGGCCTTCATAGAGAAGGCGTCCAAGGCGGCGACCTTCAGCGTGGTAGTTAGCGATGGTGTCTTCATTGTGAATTGCACTGATCAGACGCTCGTATGCAATAAAGAGAAGCGCCATACCCGGAGCTTCGTAAATACCGCGACTTTTTGCTTCAATAATGCGATTCTCTATCTGATCGGCCATGCCTAATCCATGGCGACCGCCAATATCATTTACTTCGCGCATTAAGTCAACGACGTTGGGGAATTCTTTTCCGTTAATCGCCACAGGCCGACCTTGGATAAATTGAATCTTTACATCTTCCGTCGCAATTGCCACTGACTCATCCCAGAAACGAACGCCCATTATGGGTTCGACGATTTCAAGTGACGTATCTAGGTGCTCAAGAGTTTTTGCCTCATGGGTTGCACCAAGAATATTTGCATCTGTGGAGTAAGCCTTTTCGACGCTGTCTCGATATGGCAGATTGTTTGCGCTTAGCCATTCAGACATTTCCTTACGGCCACCAAGTTCGCGGACGAAATCAGCATCCAACCATGGCTTGTAAATCTGAAGGTTTGGGTTTGCCAATAATCCATAGCGATAAAAACGTTCGATGTCGTTTCCTTTGTACGTCGAACCATCACCCCAGATCTCAACACCATCTTGCAACATTGCACGAACAAGAAGAGTGCCGGTTACCGCCCGGCCAAGGGGCGTGGTGTTGAAATATTGCTTACCACCGGAGCGAATGTGAAAAGCACCGCACGCAATTGCGGCCAGACCCTCTTCGACAAGGACCTCCTTGCAATCAACAAGACGTGAAATCTCGGCACCATAATCTTTTGCTCGGCCTGGAACAGAATCGATATCTGGTTCATCGTATTGGCCAAGGTCTGCCGTATAAGTGCAAGGGATTGCACCTTTGGCGCGCATCCACGCAACCGCTACTGAGGTATCAAGACCGCCTGAAAATGCGATACCGACTCGTTCTCCAACGGGCAATGCTCCAAGGACCTTAGACATGGGTACAGTCTAAAGGAGAGCAATTACTCCTGGTTGGCTCGCTTGGCGCGTGCGGTAAGGCGGGCGCGTTCATCGGCATTGAGGATCACCTTCCGGATACGGACCATTGCCGGAGTGACTTCAACGCACTCGTCTTCACGACAGAATTCGAGAGCGCCCTCCATATTGAGTCGCTTTGGTGGAATAAGACGCTCGGCCTCATCGGTACCGGATGAACGCATATTGGTGAGCTTCTTCTCACGCACCGCATTGACGTCCATGTCCTCGGATCGCGAATTCTCGCCAATAACCATGCCCTCATAAACTTCAGCGCCGGGTTCGACGAAGATGCTGCCACGATCTTGGATCGCATACATCGCGTAACTGGTCACGAATCCGCGGCGGTCCGAAACAAGTGAGCCGGTTGGGCGGGTGCGAAGTTCGCCGTGCCAAGCCTCATATCCGTCGAAAACGTGGTGAAGCAGGCCGGTTCCGCGAGTCTCGGTGAGGAACTCTGTGCGGAATCCGATCAATCCACGGGATGGAACGCGGTAATCAAGGCGGATCCAACCAGTGCCGTGGTTCACCATCTGCTCCATGCGCGCCTTGCGAAGTGCCATCAACTGCGTGATGACGCCGAGGTAATCCTCAGGTGCATCAATGGTGAGGTGCTCCATCGGCTCGTGCATCTTTCCATCAACCATCTTTGTGACAACCTGCGGTTTTCCAACGGTGAGTTCGAAACCTTCCCGTTTCATGATTTCAACGAGCACGGCAAGTTGGAGTTCGCCACGACCTTGCACTTCCCAGGTATCTGGACGCTCCGTGGTGAGAACTCGGAGCGAAACATTTCCAATGAGCTCTGCATCCAGACGGCTCTTCACAAGTCGCGCAGTCAACTTCGTTCCGCTCTGACCTGCCAGCGGCGAAGTGTTGATACCGATCGTCATAGAAATACTTGGCTCATCAACCGTGATCAACGGAAGCGCAATGGGATTATCTGGGTCTGCCAGAGTCTCGCCCAAAGTGATGGTCTCAAACCCCGCGACCGCGATGATGTCGCCCGGGCCAGCCTCTAATGCCGGAACTCGCTCAAGTGCCTCGGTAAGAAGTAGTTCGGCAACTTTAACTTTTGTCATGCTGCCGTCGGTTTTGATCCAAGTGACCATCTGACCCTTTTTTATGACACCTTCGCGAATGCGACAGAGAGCGAGACGACCAAGGTACGGAGATGAGTCGAGGTTTGTAACGTGTGCCTGTAAAGGTGCACCTTCGTGATACTCAGGAGCAGGAATTGCGGAGAAGATAGTGTCAAAGAGAACGTCGAGGTTTGTTTCCTCTGGCATTCCGCCGTCTGCCGTGCGGGTCAATGACGCGCGGCCAGCCTTGGCAGATGCATAAACAATCGGGAATTCAATCTGCTTCTCATTGGCATCAAGATCCAAGAACAGTTCATACGTCTCATCGACTACTTCGGCGATGCGAGAGTCTGGACGGTCAACTTTGTTGATCACAAGGATGACGGGCAAATTCTTTTCAAGTGCCTTACGGAGCACGAACCGTGTCTGAGGCAAAGGGCCTTCAGAAGCGTCTACGAGAAGAAGAACACCATCGACCATTTCAAGGCCACGTTCAACCTCGCCGCCGAAGTCCGCGTGACCCGGGGTATCAATAATGTTGACGATATTGGCTCCGCGGTGAACAGCGGTGTTTTTCGCAAGAATCGTGATGCCCTTTTCGCGCTCCAGATCCATCGAATCCATCATGCGATCCTGGCCTTCGGATTGCTCCTTATAAGCCGCGAATGCACCAGACTGCCAGAGCATGGCATCGACCAGAGTGGTCTTGCCATGGTCAACGTGGGCAATAATTGCGACGTTTCGAAGATTTTCGCGCTTCTTTACTGGCAAACCTGCCAAATGCGCGGTAGATGCGTTAGCCATTGACCCTCAACTCCACTCGATTTATGCCCTTAATGAACATCAATAGAGCGGTGCAAAGAATAGCATCTAGCACATATAACCCTTAAATCGGGTCTTAATTAAGCGAGAAAAATCAAGAGTTTTGAGGAAACCCTAAATTAATTCCACCATGGCTTGGATCCAACCAACGGCTGGTAACAACTTTTCCACGAGTGAAGAACTGAACACCTTCGCCACCATGTGCATGCGAATCGCCAAAAAGTGAGTTCTTCCATCCACCAAATGAGTAGTAGGACATTGGCACTGGGATCGGAACGTTGATTCCAACCATGCCAACCTCTACTTCATTCTGATAGCGACGAGCTGCACCGCCATCATTTGTAAAGATCGCTGTTCCGTTTCCGTATGGATGATCATTTACTAGTGCGAGTGCTTCGTCGTATGTTTTCACTCGGATCACGCTAAGTACCGGTCCGAAGATTTCTTCTTTATAGATACTCATATTGGAAGTAACGTTGTCGAAAAGCGTCGGGCCAAGCCAGAATCCGCCGCCCTCAATATTTATATCCCGTCCGTCGACTACAAGTGTCGCGCCTTCTTTCTTGCCAGCTTCAACATAGGATGCAACTTTGTCCCGGTGTACAAGAGTCACGAGTGGACCCATGTCGGCGCCCATCGCGCCGTTGCCGGTCTTGATTTTCGCCATGCGCTCTTTGATCTTCGCAACCAATTCATCCGCAATCGGTTCCACTGCTACAAGGACTGAGATCGCCATGCAACGCTCACCCGCCGAACCAAAACCAGCGTTGATTGCGGCATCGGCTGCCAGATTCAAATCGGCATCGGGTAGGACGACCATGTGGTTCTTTGCACCACCAAGTGCTTGGACTCTCTTACCGGCTTTTGTTCCGGTCTCATATACATATCTAGCAATCGGAGTCGAGCCAACGAAGGAAATTGATTTGATCCCTGGATGTGTAAGCAGTGCATCAACCACAACCTTGTCTCCGTGCACGACATTGAACACGCCATCGGGGAGTCCGGCTTCCTTCCAGAGGTTTGCCATATACATGAGCGCGCTGGGGTCTTTCTCAGATGGCTTGACGATCACGCTATTGCCACAGGCAATTGCAATTGGGAAAAACCACATCGGAACCATTGCCGGAAAGTTGAATGGAGAGATGATCGCAACCGGCCCGAGAGGCTGGCGGATCGAATACACATCAACGCCCGTAGATACCTCCTCGGAGAAACCACCCTTGAGCAAGTGCGGTATGCCGCAGGCGAATTCAACGACTTCCAACCCACGGGTTACCTCGCCTAAAGCGTCACTTAATACTTTTCCATGTTGGGCCGTGATGAGCGCAGCGATTTCTTCTTTATGGGTATTTACCAATTCGCGGAAAGCAAATAGGACCTGAACGCGCTTGGTTAATGAAGAATGTCGCCATAAGTCGAATGCTTTTTTGGATATTTCGACCGCGTGATCAATAGTCGAAGCGTCCGCAAAAGCGACCGTCCCGGTTACTAAGCCCGTTGCCGGGTTGAAGATCTCCCCGTGCCGTCCGGATTTTTCATCTGCAATTTCGCCATTAATCCAATGCGATACATGAGTCATGTACGAAGGTTACTTGAGACAGATATAGTGGCGCTAGTGCGAAAAGAATAGGAATGATAATGAACTCGCCAACTATTGATCCCAAAAAAGGTGCTGAGGTTTTTGCAGCCGACCGCGCCCATGTTTTTCACTCATGGTCTGCCCAAGCACAAATTTCCCCCATCCCTGTCGCAGGTGCGCAAGGATCTTATTTCTGGGATTACGATGGAAATAAGTACTTGGATTTTTCATGTCAGCTCGTCTTCACCAACATTGGTCATCAACATCCCAAAGTTGTGAAAGCAATCCAAGAACAGGCCGCGATTTTGGCCACCATCGCACCGCAACATGCCAACGTTGCCCGCAACGAAGCAGCGAAGCGGATTGTTGATTTGGCCGGGCCAAAATTCCAAAAAGTCTTCTTCACAAATGCTGGAGCCGACGCAGTTGAAAATGGAATTCGTTTGGCGCGACTGCACACAGGCAAGGATAAAATTCTCTCCACCTACCGTTCGTACCATGGCAACACTGGTGCAGCGATTAATGCGACCGGAGATCCGCGCAGGTTCCCCAATGAATACGCTTATGGACACGTTCATTTCTGGGGTCCATATCTCTATCGCTCTTCTTTCTGGGCCACCGATGAAGCCGAAGAGTGCCAACGCGCACTCGAGCATCTTGAACAGACCATCATCTTTGAAGGACCAAAAACCATCGCGGCAATTCTTTTGGAGACGGTCCCCGGAACTGCAGGAATCCTTGTTCCACCCGCTGGCTACTTGGAAGGTGTCCGAGCACTCTGCGACAAGTACGAGATTTTGTGGATTGCCGATGAGGTTATGGCCGGATTCGGAAGAACTGGTAAATGGTTTGCCTTCCAGCACTCAAATGCTCTCCCGGACCTCATTCTCTTCGCAAAGGGGGTGACCTCGGGCTACGTAGCCCTTGGCGGAGTCATCATTCCGGAAAATATCGCAAAGACATTCGACGATCGAGTATTTCCTGGCGGACTCACCTACTCTGGCCATCCGCTTGCTTGTGCAACAGCCGTCGCGACCATTGATGCGATGAAAGAAGAGAAGATGGTTGAGAGCGCTGCGAATCTGGGCGAAAAAATCATGGGTCCTGGACTTCGCGAATTAGCGAAGAAGCATAAGGTCATTGGCGATGTCCGTGGAGTTGGTGCTTTCTGGGGCATGGATATCGTGAAAAACCGCGCAACCCGCGAGCCAATGGCTCCGTATGGAAGTTCAAGCCCAGAGATGAACGAGTTGATTGCTGCGTGTAGAAAGAATGGTCTGATGCCATTCCCCAATTTCAATCGACTTCACCTAACGCCACCGATCAATATCTCTGAAGCCGATGCCAAATTGGGACTTGAACTCTTTGACAAAGCCCTTTCTGAAATTGGAAAGCACTACTCCGGCGCATGAGCGAGTCTCACGAAGAGATCGCACAGTCAGAATATTTCCTTAATCTCCCGCGAAAGCGGATTGGTGCAGGGCTGATCTTCGTAGACGAACAAGAACGTATCCTCCTTGTGGAGCCAACGTATAAAAAGAACTGGGAAGTCCCGGGTGGCATGGTCGAGCTCGGAGAGACACCACGCGATGCGGCACGAAGAGAAGCGCTGGAAGAACTTGGCATCGAAGTAATTGTGGGCCGGCTACTCGTTTTTGACTGGGTTCCTCCTCGGCGATTGCCTGATGACGGCGTCATGCTTCTCTACGCAAGCGATCCAATCGACACCTCGAAAATCGTGCTTCCTCCGAACGAACTCATCTCATGGAAGTGGTGCGATCACGATGAGATTGCCGAGCGGGCTTTAGACTTCATGGCGCGAAGACTGGACGCAGCACTTCATGCGTTGGCCACTGACACGGTCATAGAACTTGAAAACGGACACCCGGTCAGATCTAACTAATCACCCTCCTTGAACGACTACTCCCCTTCTTATGGATACCGGTTGAACCAATCAGGACTAAATGCTTTGGGGTATTCTCCCATCATGGGTACGAAGCTGGATCTATTGAAAGCGAACCGCGAGGCGATTCTCGAAATTGCCAAGCGGAACAAAGGTCTGTCGATTTCCGTCTTCGGGAGCGTTGCTCGCGGTGAAGACACCGATACCAGTGACTTTGACTTCCTTGTTGATTTTGCCAAAGGAGCATCATTTTTCGACCAGTTCCAAATGCAGCAAGAGCTTTCGGAATTCCTCAAGGCACCCGTGGACGTTATTTCACTTCACGCATTAAAACCTAGAGATTTCGATATTCGCGAAGAAGCCCTGGCTTTGTGACCCGTTCGGAGATTATCGTCTTCCAGGAATTGAATGGAAGAAGATTGCCGGGATGAGAGTACTTATTGCCCATGCCTATCACCGAGTGGACATCGATTTCATTTGGACAATTGCAACGACATCGGTTCCCGATTTAGCTCAAACAATTCGTGCAAAGTTTCCAGACCTGGACTCTGAGGCCTAGTCACAGATTGGAAGGTTAGGGTGATTGGATATTTAGTGGGGCAATCCACCATTCTGAAGCGACAGTTAAAGAAGATTTTTCAAGTGCTTTTCTCTTCGGCTCGTCAAGATGACCGCAAACCACCACCACTTGAGCAGCACCTCTTGCGAGAGCCGCTTTTCTAACTTGATCGAGAAGATCTGCACCGACGGTTTCCCACAAATCACTTTCAATCACGACGAAGTCGTCTATCGAACAAGTCAAACCGCCTGGGTTGTAAACAGGAGGTGCTGGAACTAAGCGACCAATGACAAAACCAACCAATTCAGTTTCTGAAGTTGCGACTAGGGTAATTACCTTTTCATCTGCTATTTGACTGGCAAAGTAGTCTCGCTGTTGAGCGATCGCGTCTGGTGCTACTCGCCAAAAGACAGGTTGGTAGGTTTCATATTCAAGCCGTTTGGCACTTGCTAAATTCAGGATTTCCTCCAGGTCGAAATCCTCTGCCGTTCGAATTCCGGTGTTGCTCACGTAATGTGGCCATCCAGGGAATAGTCAGCAACTTTGTTAGATTTCATGGATGAATAGTCGCATATGAATATTTGTAAGGAGCGGTTATTTGAGAGAAATGATTGATTCCCAATGTCCAGTTTCATCCCTTCGAGCGCGCCTTTCTAATTTCTCAAATCATTGACCTGAGATCATCTTCCGAGGTCATGAATCAAGCGTTGGATATCTACAAATTGAGTCGTATCCACTCGATGGACGGTTCCTAGTCCGAGTGGATCCGCCATCCTTCCCCACATTTCCCAATCTGAATCCGTCGAGCCAGAACTTTCAGAGTGAATCCAGTGACGTTCTAACGCTCGACTCTCAAACCTTTCGCGAGCTAGAGACAAGGGAACATCGCACCAAATTTCATCATGAGTGAGAATGCCCAATTCATGAAGTTCCTGAGCGAGAGTTCGGCTGCTAGTTGAGTGGCAAGCGTTGTTTTTCCTGAACCAGGAAGTCCGTTAACAATGATCAGGGACATGGCTGAGATGGCTCGCTTGGGTGGAACATGGATGAAAGCGTATGTCTTCTACCCAAGATTAACGACTGATTCCCAGTGGCGTAGGCATTAAGAAAGGCCCCACCCAATGTGAACTGAGTAGAGCCTTTCTGGTGATGTGCCCCTGACGGGATTCGAACCCGTATCCCCGCCTTAGTTGGAGGCGTGCTCTATCCGTTGAGCTACAGAGGCACCTCGCGTAAGTTAGAAGATACGGATCAGTTGATTTAATGTTTTGCAGGAGCATGTGCAGAACTTCTCGTGATGTGAAAAGTAAAGTCACGGAAAGTAATTAACGGAGTTTTGTAAAAGGCGGCCAGCAAATTCTGATATGTGCTACAGTTCTAAAACTTAGTTGGAGGCGCAACAATCTCTGTTTGTTGAGTTACTACCTAAAACCTCGAGAGAACATCTCGAGGTTTTAGTGTTTCTGTACCGATTTATTGGTAATTCCTTCTTTGGAATCCTTCCGTTGGGAAAGCAACAGTTGAGATTCCCGATGCCCAGTTTCATCCCGTCGGGCGCACCACGCGGGAACCAGAGAGATGAAACTAGTCACCTCTCCCTTGATACGTTTGTCTTCCACTATCCTCAACAACATTATGGACAATGAAATCCCAATTTCTGGCGGTCGACTTAACCGAGGAAAACTGGTTCGCGTTGGCGATTTTGTGCTTCGACCAGCGGACGAAGATGCCGATGTAGAGCAAGTAATCATCGAAGTTGGGAAAGTCTTCCGTGGAGTACCTAAGACTTTCGGTCCTGACTTCAATGGTCGCCTCAAACTAGAGTGAATCGAAGGAGAGGCCGGTGAGTTCGTTAATGAAGATGCGGAAAAGAGTAAAACCAGGTTCCTTAGTGTCGGAGCACTTCTTAGAGATTTGCATGATCCGTGGCAACGCGCTGAGTGGATTCTGGATGGCTATTCCGCATCGGATAATCTCCGTTTGGAGACGGTGAGACTTCTCCCCCTTAATCAAAAAGTTCAAGCCGAGTATGTAATTGGCAGAATCAAGGCTCAAGGTGCTGAGGTATATGAAGAATGGGTGGCCAAAGGAGGCATTCGTAGATTAGATCTGGATGATGCATGGTTGGGCGGGGAGAGCGAAAAACTTTTGCAGGCGTGGCGGTTTAAATAATCGAAATGACCGATTCCCAGTGCCCAGTTTCATCCCTTCAGGCGCACACTTTGACCGATGATATTGCGTAATATTGCGTTGCATGAAGACGAAACAAACATTTGACGTCTGCACTTTGGTCTCGGATTCAATTGTTATAAGACAATTGGCTTCGTCTGATCAAGAAGCCATCGTCACAGCAGGCAACGACGATCAAATGCAAAAATGGTTTCCCCTTCCTTTTCCATATACAACTGAAAACGCTAAATGGTTCATTTCAGATTTTGCTCCCGAAAGGCAACATGGTGGCACCGGACTTGTAAGCGCCATTGACCTCGACGGAAAATTTGCGGGTGTTATTGATATTAAAAGGGCTGAGTGGCGCGGTCGGTCATGCGAGATTAGCTACTGGACTTCTCCTTGGGCTCGAAGCAAAGGTGTGTCAACTAGTGCTTTAGTTATACTTTCGCACTGGATCATTCAAGAAATGGGATTCCAACGACTTGAAGTGAGAGTTGCACCAGGGAATCTTGCCTCTCAAAAAGTTGCTGAAAAAGCAGGCTTCGTCCGTGAAGGTATCGCGAGAAACGCTGGATTTACGAACCATGGCCGGATTGACTTGATTATTTACTCAAGGATTCCTAGCGACCACTGATTCCTATGTCAGACGTAAGATCTTTCGAGAACTCATGCTCCGCTATCCGATCAACGAGAAGGTGGATTCTCGGCGCCCAGTATCTTCCCTTCGGGCGCACACGGTAGTTAGTACACACCCTGGAGTTCTTGCCCTGCCATGACCCTCGCTGGTTGTACGTGCCTATGATATCATCTGATATCAGGAGGTTGAAATGGCAGATTTACTTATTAGAGATTTAACTCCAGAGGTAATGGCAGCATTAGAAAATAAGGCCGCATTACTTGGTCTTTCGCGCGTTGAATACGTACGTCGCACACTGACGCAGGAAGTTCGTATGGGCACGGAGTCAGTTACGGAGAAGCATCTAGCCTCTCTTCTTGTGTTGCTCCCAGACCTTTCGAATGAACAGGTGATGGAGAATGCGTGGCGATAACCGGTTGGTTGATAGATAAATCAGCCCTCGTTCGTCTGGCAACTACGCCCGATGCCCAACTCTGGGCATCGCGAATTGATGCTGGCCAAGTCCATCTCTCTTCAATTACCCGCCTCGAAATTGGTTATTCAGCAAGATCGGCAAATGAACTTCTCACATCTTTTGCAAGCCTTCCACTTTCAAAAATGCGGATTGAAAAACTTTCGCCAACTATTGAGGAGAGAGCCTGGGATGTTCTCCAACAATTAGCGGACCTTGGACAACATAGAGCTCCCTCAATTCCAGACCTCTTAGTTGCCGCAACAGCAGAAAAATGTGAACTCATAGTTCTGCATGTTGATAAGGATTTTGAGTTGATAAGCAACATCACCAAGCAGGCAGTGGAGCGTCTAGATTTCTAAAGTGATCTGCCCAACGTTCTCCGGCCACCCTAGCGTGCCTAAGTCGAGTCCCTAACTATTTGGTCAAAATGACGTTTATTGCCACAGGCGCACCATGACGGCACAATACGAAAAGTGAACATCGAACCTCAAGTCCGTCACACAGCGCGCGCTGGATACCACGTCAGAAATTATGACGCCCCGCCAACTTGCATCGTTATATGGAGATTTGATTCTCAACGGATTGCCCGAGGCTCCAATCGACTTGGGGATTGAATAAATGTCTGATGTCCTCCTTTGGTTCATCAACTTGGAAGGATGATCGGATGTGACTACACATGAGTGGATCGAATCCGATGTGCCAAGTGATCTAGAAGTTCGACAGGTGTACGGATTCATTTTCAATTTGGATGGCCTCCTCAAGTGGGGAGAGTCAGGCAGGCAGCAGGTTGCAAAAGCAATCGCCACAGGTTCAAAACTTGGCGTGTTCTGGGACGGGGCACCGCTCTCTTATATCGAAATCGATTAACTCAATATCTGTCGCATTGGCGAGAGAACCTATTGACCCACCATCGAGTATCACGTCGGCAAGCAATTCGACTAACGAAAGAGCGATTTCATCCGAAAAATTTATCGCTATCTACATACAACGGAGGCAATTCATAATCTTGAAACCCACGCTTTTTGCAACAGGCATGGTAGATTCGAATCCAGTGGAGAATGGTATAAAACAGAACATTGGAGAGTTCATGAACCGTGGACCACGAATCCAAATATTTACAGTCGCCCTTATCGGTACCGTCCTTGCTGTTCAGATGACAACCACCTCTGCTGCGACAATTGCCAAGGCTAGTCAAATATGTAGCAAAGTTGGTCGAACCGGTGTAACCAAGACAGGCCAAAAACTTGTCTGCGTCAAGTACGGTAAAAAGTTACTTTGGAAAGTTGCACCAGTAAAAGCCAAACTGCCTTCGCCACCGAAAGTAACTCCAAGCGCAACTCCAAGCGCAACGGCTACCGAAAGCCCATCTCCAACTCCTACGCCAACAGCCACTGCGATTAAGGTTGCCGGTTTGATAAGCGCCGACTGCGTGGCTCTGATTCTCAAGTTTGGAGCATCTCTCGGCTCACAAGATTCGACTGTCAACGTGGCATCTGAGATGGATAAATTGAATACCTGCATGAAAGATACGGGCGTGACAGAAGTCATTACTTCATCACCATTCAACCCAGTCGATATTGGATCAATTACTAAGTTCCGATCATGTGCAGGACATGATTTTGCGGAAGGGTCTGGCGACGGTCAAGTGACCTCAAAAGATCCGCAATATGAAAAATTTTCCTCAATGAAGCATTACATCACTCCTCTAAAGCAGAACGCTAACGATAGAACCGACGCTTTTGCGCCCTTTGATGGATTTGTGTCGAGAGTGGCCGACGAGTCGGCGGGACAAACAACCGGCAAAACTTACGCCAATCCGGGTAGTCAAATTCAATTGATTTCCTATGCCAATCCAGCAATCTCCTTTACTTACTTTCACGTTTACGGACTTTCAGTGAAAGCAGGAGATGCTGTGACTTCAGGGCAGAAGATTGCCTACCATGAGATTCAAGGTGTAAACGCAGGGCGCTCTTCTTACGATATTGCAATGAGTAAATTTGATATGGCAGCAATGCTCGCCAAGGCCACTAGACGCCTTTCTATGATGAATTACTTATCGCCCACGGTTGCTAGTATTTTTGTAAATGTGGGACTGACTCCTGAGAACTCCATCTGGTCTGCTCAATATCGAACCACAAATCCTTGCCTCTTCACTGGCAGCCTCGGTTTCTTTCAAGGACCAGAGAATCCAGCAGATCGAGTAACTCTTAAGCACTAAGAGTTTCAATCAGTCTTGATTCGTCCCTCGACTGGGAGAAGATCGAACGTGGCGCAGAGTTGGCTATTCTCGAAGCCTTCGGATCTGACGCTTCGTTATTAGCCAGAGCAGGGTTAACCACGCGACGATGTCGGATTTACTGGATGCTTGTCGACCGCTAATTGAGACTGTTGCTGATACGTGGGGGGCAATGCAAGAAGGAAGTGCACCGGAGTTGAACGAACGAATGACAGCACCAGGAATTAGTGCGGATAAAGAGGCGGCAACATTGGCTGCGTGGGCTAGCAAGATGGATAATCATTGAGTGAGAAGAAGATTCATATTGGTAGCGGTAATTGTTCTCACGTCGGTTATATCTGCCATTCTCTTTTACGAACCTCAAGATTCAAGGTCCAAGGTCGAGATGGGGATTGTTCATGTCCAAGTACTTCTCTCGCCAACTTGTCCGGTTGAGCGAAATCCGCCTGATCCTGCCTGTGCTCCCAAGCCATATGAAACCAAGATTACGATCTTGGATGCGCAAACAAATAGTCCTTACAAAAATTATGAGACAGATTCATCCGGAAAAATAACTTTTTCAATCGATCCAGGAAAATACGTGCTGCGAGCCAAGAGCACTACCCCCTTTCCCTACTGCACTGATTTGAAGATAGTAGTAACGACAAATAAGACACAGAGCGTTGTCATTAATTGCGACACGGGAATACGGTAAACGCGCAGGGTCTGGCTCTATTTCCATCGGCCCAACCATTGCGTTCTCTTATGTTCGAGAGGAGACTGAAAACAGGCTCTCACAGAGGCCGTCAGCGCCTCGCGGAGGGTTCGCGAAAGAGGTGAGTTCAATGACAGGTGATCCCGTTTCGATTCGTTCCCGAAATTCGGCGAGCGGCACGAATACAACTAGTCGCCTAAGTCGGTGTGCAGTTGGCGTTACGACAGTAGTCGCAGTGGTGCTTGCGGTGACTGGCGCCATATTTATTGTGGCATTTTCCAGCGGAGGATCCGACGCAATCTCCGACAACTGGATCGGACTCCTCGGCGCGATTGCATTGATCGGCGGCTTGATTGCTTCGTTCGCGGCATTCGTGCTCGCGATCACCGCAAAGATCAAGCGCGAGCAGTCAGCATGGCTCTGGCTTCCACTACTAGCATTTCCCACCATGCTTCTCTTCCTACTGCTAGGCGAAGTCCTCTGGTGGGAGTAGCAGGAGTTCGTTCGAATCAATCTCTTATCTCGTGCAGTAGATTCACCTCGTGACCCAAGATCGCGATCCTTCGAAGTTCCCCGCAGGTATGCCAGGCCTTGTCATTTTCGATTGCGATGGCGTACTTGTTGATAGCGAGGTAATCTCAATAGCAGTCGATGAGATTGTTCTGGCCGATCTAGGGTGGCAGATCGAACAAGACGAGATTATCGAGAGATTCGTTGGTCGTTCTCACGGTCACTTTCTTACTGTTGTCGAGAAACATATCGGCTATAAATTGCCCGACGATTGGGAAGATTCGTACCAACACCTTTATCGGGAGGCGATGCTTCGAGATCTTCGTCCTGTTGCTGGAATTGTTGATGCCCTCGACTTGATCAAGATTCCCTCATGTGTGGCTTCCAATGGGAGTCACGAGAAGATGCGCTTTACGCTAGGACTAACTGGACTCTTGACACGATTTGAAGGTCGCATATTTAGCGCCTCAGAGGTTGCACTTGGGAAACCTGCACCAAATCTATTCATCCACGCAGCGTCGACTCTGGGGTATGAGCCGTCTGAATGTGTTGTTGTTGAGGATAGTGTGGCTGGTGTTCAAGCAGCGCTTGCTGCAAACATGAAAGTAATTGCCTATGCGGGCGGAGTTACTCCACGAGAGCAACTTGAGTTCGCTGGCATGCATGTTATTGACCACATGTCTGAACTCCCGCATATTTTGAAGAAGATAATCAAGTAAGGTCACACTTTCACATCTTTCTTCAGCGTTTGGCTTGATCGAAAGCGTTGCCTATGGCAATGGCTAGGGAATCCCGCTAGTCGTAAATGCACCTATCTAACCGTTCGGAAAATTGTTACTCCGAGTAGCGTGAATATATGCCATAGTTTCCCCGCCTCGATTTTGTCGAGGAAATGGTTGAGTGCCGGAGTTGGTTACTCCACTTAAAACGCTTTCAGCCTTGGAGTTGCCGAAACGAAAGGCCTCGAGATTATCGAGGTCTTTCGTCTTTCTACACACTAACGATGCACGCACAGGAGTGGTCATGTCTTACGGCCGCGCTGACAATTTGCTCGATTCTTAGCGCGCGGTGTTGCCGTGGTGTAGTGATCGCATTGCAACTTTCACCAAGTTGCCGGGGCGGGTTCGATTCCCGTCGGCAACTCCGCAGCCTCAAATTCTCAAGACTGATCTATTGGTATCGATCTAGAAGTTAGGGAAGTTGAGCAAGGACCTCGAGGTGCCCCTCGGGGTCCTTTATTCTGTGCGCAGAAAGCCTTCGGCAAGGCGGCTTATGTGAGCCCCTCCACAATGCGACCATGACTGCGCCTGCTCGGGTTCAATCAATTGTTACTCCGAGTAACGCGTATTTATGCCATAGTTCCCTCGCCTTGATGTTTACAAGGAAACGGTGAAGCGCGGAGAAAGGCGTAACTCCTTAAACAAGCGCTCTGCCTTGGGGTCGCGACAGGGAAGAGCCTTGGGAGAAATCCCAAGGCTCTTCTTATTCCAACTTCCGCTGGTTTGTCGAAAATGTATTAAACGTTGAATCTAAACTCCACGACGTCGCCATCGTGCATGACGTATTCCTTGCCTTCCATGCGCACTTTTCCGCGCGCTTTCGCTTCTGTCATAGAACCGGCCGCAACAAGATCATCGAAGGAAACAACCTCGGCTTTAATAAACCCCTTTTGGAAATCAGTATGAATGACTCCGGCAGCAACCGGTGCAGTATCTCCCACGTGGATCGTCCATGCGCGTGCTTCTTTTGGACCGGCAGTTAAGTAGGTCTGTAGCCCAAGTGTTCGAAATCCAACGTGTGCCAGAGTTGCAAGTCCTGGCTCACTCAACCCAATTGAATTGAGAAGTTCGAGTGCGTCCTCATCACTGAGTTCGGCGAGTTCTGCTTCAGTCTTTGCATCTAAGAAGATCGCTTCGGCTGGAGCAACCAGTGCTGCCAACTTCTCGCGAAGTGCGGGATCTGCCAACTCCGCTGCATCAACATTGAAAACATAAAGAAATGGTTTGGCAGTCATCAAGTGCAGTTCGGCGAGCGCCTCAAGATCCACGCCACTACTGGAAAGTGGCTTGCCAGAGTTGAGAACTTTCTCGGCTTCCTTGACTGCATCGACTACAGACTGGCGTTCCTTATTTGTGCGCGCTTCCTTCTCGATACGCGGAAGGGCCTTTTCGATGGTTTGAAGATCGGCGAGCGCTAATTCTGTATTGATGATCTCCATGTCGCTGGCCGGATCGACCCGACCTTCGACGTGGATGACATCGCCATCATCAAAAACGCGGATGACCTGGCAGATGGCATCGGTCTCGCGGATATTTGCCAGGAATTGATTTCCAAGACCGGCGCCTTCGGAGGCACCCTTGACGATCCCCGCGATATCCACGAAAGAGACCACGGCAGGCAGGAGTTTCTGGGAGCCGAAGATCGCGGCCAACTTCGCCAAACGAGGATCTGGGACGCCTACGACCCCCACGTTGGGCTCGATCGTGGCAAATGGGTAGTTCGCCGCCAGGACATTGTTCTTGGTCAGGGCATTAAAAAGGGTGGACTTGCCCACGTTGGGCATTCCGACAATTCCGATAGAGAGGCTCACAAGGAGTAGAGCCTACGGGGCTTCGTCAGTGGTTCCTGCCACGATAGGCCCATGAGCATTTCTTTAGGCGTGACCTTGGGCATTCTGGGCCTGCTTCTCGGGCTGGGCATTGGATTTCTACTGGCAAAGACCCGCAGCGCGGGTGCCCAGGCCGAACTCGTGGCCGCCAAAGGATCAATCCTGGTACTCGAGAGACAGATCGCAACAATGCAAGGAGCCCAGACTGAGACCACCCGTCTGGCTACCGAACTCGAGGCGATGAAGAAATCTGTTGAGACCCTCTCGGCCCAGGCACGCGAAGCCGATAGAAGTCGGATCGCCGCCGAGCAAGATATTCGCAAAGACCTGACAAACATGGCGAGTACCAACAAATCTCTCCTTGATGAAACAACAAAAATTGCCGGAGCGCTTTCGAGTTCACAGACACGTGGAAAATTCGGTGAAGCTCAACTCGAACAACTTCTCGAAAACGCAGGACTCATTGAGAACGAGCACTTCACCCGTCAGAAATCAACGGGCACTGATTCAGAGAAGATTGGGATTCCGGATGTCACGATCGCTTTACCAGGCTCGAGTCTCCTCTTTATCGACTCCAAGTTTCCATTTGAAAGAATTCTCGAGGCCTTCGATACCGATGACGAAGTGCTACGTGAAGAACTCATCGTGGCGCATGCTAAGGATTTGCTGAAACACGTGGATGCATTAGCTAAACGTGGATATGCAGAAAAAGACTCCTCACCCAATTTCGTTGTTCTCTTTGCGCCATTTGAATCCATCCTCACTGAAGCATTGCGAGTGGACAGTCGCCTCCTGGAGAAAGCCTTCGCAAAAGGTGTCACGATCGCTACACCAACGACGATGATGGCTCTTTTACGCACTGTCGGATACATCTTTAGTCGCAACCGATTGGCTCAAAGTGCGACAGAGATCCAAGAATTGGCGGGGACTTTCCTTAAAAACGTTGCATCCCTGCACGCCAAAATCATCACGGTCGGTGAGAGATTAAAGAGCACCATCAAGGCTTACAACGACATGATTCCGACTGCGGAAAGTACCGTGCTCAGTCCTGCCAAGAAGATTGTGAGTCTTGGAGTTTCGGCTGACACAAGTAAACTCAAGGCATTCCCTGAAGTCTCAGATAATGTTCGGACATTGAAGAGCAACTTGGCCCTAGATGCTCCAGATGACTTTATTGATAGCGAAGAGATAGAAGAGGAGAACTAATGGCTTCCCCAACCGAGAAGCGACCACCCGTCCCAATTTCACATCAGGGTCTTACAAAGCCAGGGGTGGTTGTAATCCAGAGTTTTTTTATTGGGTTACTCACCGTGCTCGAATTAATTCTTCGCCATGGAGTGGGAGTTTTCACCGGGATTGCAATATGCGTTGCGGTATTTGCCACGATTAGATTTGCTCGCAAAGGGACTGCTTACGTTGCGGCTGCAACCGCACCACTTGCCTTTGCTTTTGTGGCGATGGCGACCATTATTGTGCAAGACGGCCCTCATCCGTCTCGCATTGGAGTCGATTTTATCGCCGCACTCGCGAGCGTGGCGCCGTATCTACTTATCTCAGCGACTTATGGCTGGATCAACTACTTCAAATCTCGTCGGCCACATCCCACCAAATAGTCGCTAACTCGCGTTGGCGCGGCAGTGGATACTCGCGAAGAAAGTCCTTCACTTCTTCTATGCGCTCTGGCGGCAAACAGAGTCGGATCCTTAGGAATTCACTCTCCTGATCAACGTCAGCAGGCTCGCGCATCGGTCCAGACCAGATTTGCCCGTGCGCTCTAATGCCGATCTCCGCGAGGACATTGACCAGGTCCATCGCTGACGGGCTACTAGGCCGATCGAGATTCCAGAAGTATTTCCATGCTGCAGACATATTGGTAAGTGGGTGATGAGTCGGAATTTCAATAACCACCCTGTTTTTCGCGTGGTTATTCAATTCCTGCAAGAAAGGAGCAATATCTGGCACGTTGTATGCCACGTGATGTGAAACTACGACATCGGCCTTCGGCACCTGCTGCGCAATCGCGGGCCAGAACCCTGCAAATACTTCCGATGAGATTCCTCGGGAAGCCGCGTTGGAAGCAAACATCTCCAACATTTCGCCCTGATGATCGACGCCAATGACATGGGCCGGGGACAGCGCAAATGCGGCTATACCTCCGCCACACCCAACATCCAAAACTGAACCGCCAATAGGCAACGCCTCTGCTGCACATGCATGTGAAAAGGTAGTTTCAATTCGCTCAGGTACCTGAAAGAGAGCAGGTGGGTGAATCCAAGGGTTCTCGCTGGCAGTCTCGATAATCTCTTGAGGAATTGCCCACGCTGATAGCGCTTGCGCCCACTTCTCTTGCTCTGAACGCTTCTCGAGGTCCCGCTCCTGAGGAGGCAATTACTTTACCTAACTAACTCGCCGGCGTACATCGCCGGAGAATGGCTCCAAGTTTGGTATCCCCCGTCAAGATTGACCGCGTTGAATCCCAACTCGTTGAGAAGTAGCGAGGCTGTATGACCACGTACGCCGACCTGACAAAGGACGACAAGATCCTTATGGGAGATCTCGCCCAAGCGTTCGCGGATTGAATCCACCGGAATATTGATGGCTCCGGCAATCGTGCCTCGATTGAACTCTGAAGGAGTTCGCACATCAAGCAATACGTATCCACGTTCGGTGTAACTCTCCACCTCGTGCCACTGAACATTCTTCGCAAGACCCGAGAGAAGATTTTCGGCGACATATCCCAACATATTCACGGGGTCCTTGGCCGAACCAAATGGAGGAGCGTATGCCAATTCAAGATCTGCCAATTGTGGTCCTGTTAGGCCACCACGTATGGCGGTGGCAATAATGTCGATTCGCTTGTCAACGCCCTCGGTTCCAACTCCCTGCGCACCAAGTATCTCCCCCGTCTTTGGGTCAAGCAGCAATTTGAGAGACATAGGTTTTGCACCTGGGTAATAACCTGCATGCGAGGCAGGGTGCGTATGAATCGCCTGGTATGCACGCTTCTGTGCAATCAGCCTCTTCTCGTTCCAACCAGTCGTCGCAATCATCAAGTCAAAGACTTTAACAATCGCAGTTCCGATGGTTGGCACCATTCGCACATCGCGACCATTGATGTGGTCGGCCACTACGCGTCCGTGACGATTGGCAATATTGGCAAGTGGAACCAACGTCGAGCTGCCATCAAGAGAATCCTTCTTCTCTGCGGCATCGCCGACTGCATATATATCTTCATTACTTGTCTGATTAAAATCATTTACATCTACTCCGCCACGAGTGCCGATTTTTAGACCAGCACTCTTGGCAAGGGCTGTATCGGGGCGAACTCCGATCGCCATGATCGTCAGATCGCTCGGCAATATCTCGCCACTAGAAAGCGTGACCGATTCCGGGGTGATGGCCGCGACCCCGTCGCCGAGAAAGAGTTGCGCGCCGTGCCGGATCAATTCATCAGCCACGAAAGTAGCCATTTCTGGGTCAAGCGGAGCCAAAACCTGGGGCATGGCCTCCACGACAGATGTCGAAATTCCTTGGTGGATTAAGTTTTCAGCAACTTCGATTCCGATGAATCCGCCGCCGATAATGACCGCATGACGTGGGCGTTTCGCTACTAGAGCGACGATTCGCTCAACATCTTCGACCGTTCGCAATGTGTAGGCAAGTTCGGCGCCAGGAATGTTGGGAACAAACGGAGTTGCTCCGGGACTCAAAATCAACTTGTCATATGAAAGTGAGTACTTCTCGTTTGTTACGAGATCCCTCACTTCAACCGCTTTACTGGCTGCATCAATGCTTATTGCTTCTGAGAGAACGCGAACATCCAATCTAAAACGTGCGTGGAGGGATGCTGGAGTCTGCAAGAACAATGCGGATTCGTCCTCAATCACGCCGCCTACAAAATATGGCAGACCGCAATTTGCGTACGAAACGTGTCCACTCTTTTCGAGCACGATTATTTCTGCGTCTACATCCAGACGCCGCAAACGCGTCGCGGCAGACATTCCGCCAGCGACTCCCCCGACAATGACAATTTTCATTAAGAAACCATCAGTTGCATACCTTGTGACATCCAGTCATTCATACCGTTTGATAAATTGAAAAGATGTGCAAAGCCGAGCTTCTTCATTTCATCGGTCGCGATTCCAGATCGACGACCGCTCTGGCAATAAACCGCATAAGTCTTTGTCTTGTCCAACTTTGACACTTCATTTTGGAAAGTGTCCGACTCAACGTCAATATTGATTGCACCAGCAATGTGTCCTTGATTGAATTCACCGCGAGTACGGACGTCCAAAGTGATAACTCCAGTCTCTTGGGTCTTCTTTGAGAAATTCTGTACATCCATGGAAGTGACACTGCCTGAACTTGAAGAGCATCCTGACAACACTAAAACACCGGTTGCCAATCCCGCGATGCTTCGAAGTGTCTTTTTTCTCATTCCCAGTCTCAATTTCATTTCGTTTCCTTGTCTCATGTTCATTCCCTTGTTTTAGGCCAGACTCAAGAAGAGTTTTTGGAGTTTTTCGGTTACCTCCGCAGAATTAGGCTTCTCGCCTACCAAGCACCCCGTGAGGTTTGCGGAGATGAGAGTAAATGCCGCCGTGTTGATCGCCTTGCCCACCGCCGCCATTTGAGTGACGATCTCCTCGCAAGTCCGACCCTCATCGAGCATCCGAACAACCGCTCCGAGTTGGCCGTGGGCCCGCTTTAAACGTTTACTGATTGCTGCAATCTGTTCTGGATCGAGAACGAGTGCAGAAAGGACCTCATCGGCCGTTCTCTGCTGATTCACCGTCTTCATGGCTGAACCGTAACATACCCCCAGGGGTATCTGTCAATAAAGACCGTTCCCAAAAAGTTCGACTAAGCAGTTCCACTCATGACTAGGCAAAACTTAAAAAGAGTTTCTGCAGTCTTGCAATGATCACCTCAGTGTCTGCTTCTTCACTTTCAATACATTCCTTCAAACTTGCTGAAATGAGCGTGATGGCAGCAGTGTTAATCGCCTTGCCTACAGCTGACATTTGCGTCACAACATCTTCACAACTGCGGCCTTCTTCGAGCATCCGAATAATCGCACCCATTTGACCGTATGCTCGCTTCAAGCGCTTGGCGATGGCGGCTAACTGCTCCTCACTTTCGAGGGTGCGGGAAAGAACCTCCTCTGATTTCTTGACCATCCTCTCTCCCTTCCTTTTCGCGTGTTGGAGATGATACCCACAGGGGTATGACGAATCTAATCAGCAAATTTCATCACAATTAAGTGTTATCACTCCCTACAGATCTAGCAGGGCGCCCCTACGAGAAGAATGATTAGTAACCCACCCAGGTGGTGGGGTGGTCGCTCCTAGTTACTTACTCTCCGAAGGAACAGAGCATTCACGGCCACCAGATCCAAGCGC